>NZ_JBYQGQ010000002.1:0-241711 GCF_058200215.1 Streptococcus sp. SCPM-O-B-15304 (M98)
GAAAAACTCAGACGAATCTAGTCTGAGTTTTTTTGTTTATACTCAATGAAAATCAAAGAACAAACTAGGAAGCTAGCCGCAGGCTGCTCAAAACACTGTTTTGAGGTTGCAGATGGAAGCTGACGTGGTTTGAAGAGATTTTCGAAGAGTATTAAATACTTTTACCTGGTAAGAGACTAACTGGTAAGAAATAACCAGTCGTGGCAACTTCTTTCCCCTCGATTTTTTGGAGTAGTAAATCAACTGTCAGGCGAGCAATTTCTTCCAAGGGTTGTTTAATGGTAGTGAGGTGAGGGTAGAAATTCTCAATAAAATAAGTTCCATCATAACCAATAACCTTAAGTTGTTCTGGAACAGAGATACCAAGTTCCTGAGCAATCTTCATTACCAAGATGGCAGTCAAATCATCCGATGCGAAAATAGCATCTGGTTTTTGTTTGGTCAGGATACTTTTGATTTCCATTTCCTTGCGGAGGGGTGAAAAGTCACTGGAAATATTGATAATGGGAGCTTTGGGGAAGATAGAAGCAAATCCTGCATGACGAAGTCCAGTTGGTGAATTAGAGTTGTCATTACCTGTAATCATAATGACAGACTTGGCTCCAGTTTTAGCCAAGGTTTGAGCTGCTAGGACTCCACCAGCATAGTTATCAGAAGAAACGACAGGAATGTCTGGCGATAGGTTTCGGTCAAAAGAGATGATTGGTGCTGTGACGCGATTGTAGTCTTCAATCCCTAAGTTATGGCTACCAGAGATAATGCCGTCCACTTGGTTGGCTTCTAGCATTTCAAGATATTCACGTTCTTTTTCTGAATCGTGCTCACTGTTACAGATGATTGTCTTGTAGCCTTTTTTGAAGAGTTCGTGTTCCAATTTGTCAATCAATTCAGCATAGAAAACATGGCTGATTTTTGGGAAAATCAAACCGATTAACTTGGCTGACTTCCCTTGGAGGCTACGAGCAAGGTTGTTAGGTTTATAGCCTAACTCTCGCATGGCCTCATTGACTTTTTGAATGGTTTTTTCAGACAGATAACCTTTTTTATTGATGACACGTGAAACGGTAGTAGGGCTGACGCCAGCCAATTTTGCGACATCAGTTAGTTTTGCGACCATATTCTAATTCGTAGTATGTTCCAGTTGGGTTTCCAGATTTAATGAGGATTCCATTTTGATCTTCATGAGGGAAGACACGACCAGAAAATACTTTTTCTCCTTTATTGATAAAGATTTCAAAGACTGAGTTGTCGATGAAGATATTGACAGTAGTTGCTTGATTAGTAACTGAGCAAGAGCGAGTAGTTCCAAATTCTTGAGCATATTGCTCACCTGCTTGACTGCGGTCAACAGTTACTTGACCATTGACAAGGTCAAAGTTGATGGAGAGTCCTTTGCCATCTTTATCAGCAAGAAGAACGATTTCATTTTGACTATCAGCTTCTAAGTTAAGCTCGATCTCGTAGGTATTTTTGGTTTCAGAACGATTTGAAAATTCCTCTTCTGAAGCACGAAGATCCTTGATAGCTGCTACAGGGTATTGATAGAGCTTGCCGTCTTTAATGGTAAGTTCTTTTACCAATGAGAAAGTTCCTTGGTGATCAAAACGATCAGATGGATAAGACACATCTGGTAACCCAAGCCAACTAACAGCAAGGGCACGTCCATCAGGGGCATTGAAGGCTTGAGTGGCATAGGCTTCAAAACCATAGTCTAGATTGTGTAGTTCAGACACATCTACCATACGAGCATTTTCTGGGTCAAAGGAAGCGCCGATTTTATACATGTTTGGATAGATATTGTCATAGTCAAGGACCTTTTTATCCAAACCTTGTGGGCAGTAAAGAAGGACAGGCTGTTCTCCGACAAAGACTAGGTTTGGGCACTCCATCATATAAGCAGTGCGGTCATTGTTGAAGTCAAGGTCTCCGACTTCTTGCCAGTTTGTATAATCATTATCGATAGCCTTATAGAGACGAACAAAACCTTTTTTCTCCAAATCTTGACCACCAACGATAGCGTAGTATTGCCCTTTAAAGTTAAAAATCTGTGGATCGCGGAAGTGGTCAGTAGCATCAGCAGGCTGATCAATTAAGATTTTATCAATCTTTTTAATATTTCCATCCTTATCCATCAAGGCACCGATCTGATAAGGGTGGCGTACCCAATTGTCATCACGGACATTTCCAGTATAAAAGAGGAATAATTGATCACCAAACTGCATAGCAGAACCAGAGTAAGCACCGTGGCTATCAAGTGGAGTATCAGGTAAGATTTTTACACCGGTTTCAGTAAAGTGGACCAAATCGTCGCTTTCAAGTTGAACCCAAGATTTTAAACCATGAGCTGCACCAAAGGGGAAGTTTTGGTAAAAGACAATCCACTTACCATCAAAATAAGAAAAGCCGTTTGGGTCGTTGAGGAGACCTTCCTTTGGCTCAATGTGATAGCTGACATGCCATGGGGATTGTGCCATCTTTTCTTGGATTTCTTTTCTTTCTTCTTGTGTCCAATCTTCATAACGTCTGTAACGACGTTCAGTAGTCCATTCCATTTCTATTTCCTCCATAAATTCTACTATCTTAATAGTAAACGTTTCCTTATAAAAAAGCAAGTCTTTTATTATAAAATTAAGAAAAAAATGTCAAACGATTGACAGAATACTGAGGTGGGATTTTATGAAAAATAATGAAATTATGAAAGAATTTGAAAATTTAAAAGTAAAAACCTTGAGTTTATAGGGTGTTTATTGCTGTATTGATGAAAAAAATAGCAAAAACAATCAAAAAATAAAAATTAGCAAAATTTTTTCTGCAAAACGCTTGACATATTTTTTAAACGTGATAGAATAATATTCGTAGGGCGGATAAAATCGCTTTCAAACATTTTACAAATTTTTTATAAGGAGATTTTTGCAAATGACGAATACAGAAATTGCAAAAAAAGTCATCGAGGCCTTAGGTGGACGTGAGAACGTTAATAGTGTAGCTCACTGTGCGACTCGTCTTCGCGTTATGGTTAAAGATGAAGCGAAAATTAACAAAGATGCTATCGAGAGCTTGGAAAAAGTTCAAGGTGCTTTCTTTAACTCAGGTCAATACCAAATCATCTTTGGTACTGGTACAGTAAACAAGATGTACGATGAAGTCGTAGCTCTTGGTTTGCCAACTTCAACAAAAGCTGAAATGAAAGCAGAAGCTGCTAAACAAGGAAATTGGTTTCAACGTGCCATCCGTACTTTCGGTGACGTCTTCGTACCAATCATTCCAGTTATCGTAGCGACTGGTCTCTTCATGGGTGTTCGTGGTCTCTTGACTGCTCTCGGAATGACACTTCCACAAGATGTGACAACTTACACTCAAATCTTGACTGACACAGCCTTTATCATCTTGCCAGGATTGGTTGTTTGGTCAACCTTCCGTGTATTCGGTGGTAACCCAGCCGTTGGTATCGTCCTTGGTATGATGCTCGTATCTGGCTCACTTCCAAATGCCTGGGCTGTTGCTTCTGGTGGTGAAGTAACTGCAATGCAGTTCTTCGGATTTATCCCAGTTGTAGGTTTGCAAGGTTCAGTTCTTCCAGCCTTCATCATCGGGGTTGTCGGAGCTAAATTTGAAAAAGCTGTTCGTAAAGTTGTTCCAGACGTTCTTGACCTCTTGGTGACACCATTCGTAACACTTTTGGTTATGTCAATTCTTGGTTTGTTTATTATCGGACCAGTCTTCCACGTTGTTGAAAACTACATTCTCATTGGAACTAAAGCAATTCTTAACTTGCCATTCGGACTAGGTGGTTTCTTGATTGGTGGAGTTCACCAATTAATCGTCGTATCAGGTGTTCACCACATCTTCAACTTGCTTGAAGTTCAATTGCTTGCTGCTGACCATGCTAACCCATTCAACGCTATCATCACAGCTGCCATGACTGCTCAAGGTGCTGCGACAGTAGCCGTTGGTGTGAAAACTAAAAATCCTAAACTTAAAACACTTGCTTTCCCTGCTGCTCTTTCTGCCTTCCTTGGTATTACAGAGCCTGCTATCTTCGGGGTTAACTTGCGTTTCCGTAAACCATTCTTCCTTTCATTGATCGCTGGTGCTATCGGTGGTGGATTGGCATCTATCCTTGGTCTTGCTGGTACTGGTAATGGTATCACTATCATCCCAGGTACAATGCTCTACATTGGTAACGGACAACTTCCACAATACCTTCTTATGGTAGCTGTATCATTTGCTCTTGGTTTTGCTCTTACTTACATGTTTGGTTATGAAGATGAAGCAGAAGTAGCTTCAGAAACTACAACTGAACGTTTGGTTGACGAAGCGGTAACTGGTACTGTTGTTGCTCCTAGCGAAGGTGTCATCCAAACTCCAATCGTTGGTGACGTTGTAGCTCTTGCTGATGTGAACGACCCAGTTTTCTCAAGTGGAGCTATGGGACAAGGAATCGCTGTGAAACCTAGTCAAGATGTTGTCTATGCACCAGCTGATGCTGAAGTGACAATCGTCTTCCCAACAGGGCATGCTTATGGTTTGAAAACAGCAAACGGAGCTGAAATCTTGATTCACGTTGGTATCGACACTGTTTCAATGAACGGTGAAGGATTTGACAAAAAAGTTTCCCAAGGTGAAAAGGTTAAAGCTGGAGATGTTCTTGGGACATTTGACTCAGCTAAGATTGCCGCTGCAGGACTTGATAACACAACTATGGTTATCGTGACAAACACTGCAGACTTTGCTTCAGTAAATCCAGTTGCTTCTGGATCAGTTGCTAAGGGTGATGCAGTCATCGAAGTTAAAGCTTAATACTCTTCGAAAATCAAATTCAAACTGCGTCATACTCGCTTTGCCGTACTCAAGTACTGCCTGCAGCTCGATTCCTAGTTTGTTCTTTGATTTTCATTGAGTACACTACTTTCGATTTAATAGATCAAAAAACGAACAAATGTTATGTTTGTTCGTTTTTGATTGAATGGTAAAATTTACAGAGGAAAAACTAAAAAATTGAGCAACTTTTCCTCCTGGAAATATGCTATAATAGAGAAAATAAAAACTAGAGGTTTATCATGACAAAATTATATGGAAGCTTGGAAGCGGGCGGTACAAAATTTGTCTGTGCTGTCGGTGATGAAAACTTTAACATTGTAGAAAAAACACAATTCCCAACAACAACTCCTATCGAGACAATCGATAAAACTATCGAGTTCTTTTCAAAATTTGATAATCTTGCAGGTCTTGCAATTGGTTCATTTGGTCCAATTGATATCGACAAAAATTCAAAAACTTACGGTTTTATCACAACTACACCAAAACCTCACTGGGCGAATGTTGACTTACTTGGTGCTCTCCGTCGCGCTCTAAATGTGCCAATGTACTTCACAACAGACGTAAACAGCTCTGCCTACGGCGAAGTAGTAGCACGTAATAACGCTGGCGGACGTATTGAAAACTTGGTTTACTACACAATCGGTACAGGTATCGGTGCAGGAGTTATCCAACGTGGTGAATTTATTGGTGGTGTTGGACACCCTGAGATGGGACACTACTATGTAGCAAAACACCCAATGGATGAGGAGAAAGAATTTAACGGTGTTTGTCCTTTCCATAAGGGATGTTTAGAAGGTTTTGCGGCTGGTCCAAGCTTGGAAGCTCGTACAGGGATTCGTGGTGAAAACATCGAACTCAACAGTTCTGTATGGGATGTTCAAGCCTACTATATCGCTCAAGCAGCTGTAAATGCAACTGTAACCTTCCGTCCAGACGTTATCGTATTTGGTGGTGGGGTTATGGCCCAACAACACATGCTTGACCGTGTGCGTGAGAAATTCACATCTTTGCTCAATGGTTACCTACCAGTTCCCGATGTGCGTGACTATATCGTAACACCAGCTGTTGCAGGTAATGGTTCAGCTACACTTGGAAACTTCGTTCTTGCTAAGAGCGTAGCAAAATAAGCATAAAAAATGAGGTCGGGATTTGTCCCGGCCTCTTTCTTTAGTCTTTTTCAATTTTCGTTTCCTGATGGAATATATTTTGCCAAGTTTCATGTCTGCGCCAGATACTTGTATGAATAGTATCACCTATCTGATAGCGGATGAGTTTTGTCTTCTGACTAATGGACGTTAAGTGAAGCTCCTTGATAGCAGTGGTTAATTCTTTTTCTGCCTTATAGGCTTCCTTGTCTAGTTCTAGTCCGTCTTGGCGAATATAAATGAAATCTTCAGCTAGTAGTTCTTCCAGTTGATTTCCTTGGTCAATTAGTTGCTCTCTCATGAGTAATTTTTTATAGACATTATCAAGAATTTCATCCTCAGGAATCGGTGCTGGTTCGATATGAATATCGGTGTCAAAGACACCAAAGCGTTCTGATAACATGGATTCAACCTGATCTGCAATTTCATGACTTTCGAAAACGGAGAGGTCTGGATTCATCTCGAGAGTAATGTCTAGATAAATATTACTTCCATAAGTACGACCCCGTTGTGATTTGACTTTGCTAATCTTAGGGATTTCCATGATAGCCTTTTGGTAATCTTCGAGCAAGTGCTCATCAAAACCATCTGAAAGGCTGAAGGATGACTCGATAAAGATATCATAGGCAGTCTTGAGGATAAAGAAGGTGATAACGATGGCAACCAATTTATCCACGAGAGGGAAGTTAAAACTGCTGGCTAGGATGGCGATAGTGGTTCCGAGTGAAGTGACAGCATCTGATAGGTTGTCCTTGGCAGCTGCTTTCAGTGCCTTAGACTTGGATTGCTTGCTGAGGTGAGTGTTGTAGAGATAGACTCCAAACATAATCACTGCAGAAATCACTCCCAAAATCGCTCCAAGTGGGTCAATTACAGTTTCTTCGCGACTGATAATCTTTTGAATCGTATCGCGAAGAACATCAAAACCAACATATAACATGATGATAGAGGTGATAAGACTTGCCAAGTCCTCAATTTTCCAGTGACCGAAACGATGGTCTCTATCTGCTGGCTGTCGGGCCAATCGAATCCCTATGAGGAGGGCAACGTTTCCGATGATATCTGAAACGTTGTTGAAACCATCCGCCACCAAACTGGATGAGTGAAGGAGGTGACCTGCTGCTAACTTAGCTGCTGACAAGAAAAGGTAGGTCAAGATGCTAATAATAGCACCTCGCTCAGCTAATTTCAAGTTTGAAACTGATTGATTCATCTGACTCTCTTCCTAGAATTTTTATATTCTATCATTATACTGGTTTTGTAAGGAAAATTCAAATGGAGCGCGAATAATCCCACCCCAGCACTTGTAAACTTTTGAAAATCTGTTATAATAGAACTACTCAAGGGAGTAGCTGGCGGTTAACCGCGATAGTGTCGTCATTACGAATTATTTCCGGCACTATATTAAACAGCGAGACTTGTTTTTTTAAAAAACAGGTCTCTTTTTTTGTAAAAAGAGACCAAAAAGGAGGAGACTGTTTTGTCAAAAGAACAAAATAAAGATTTGTTTTACACACAATCTTCTGAGGAAGTCCTAAAGAATCTGGACTCATCTGTCGAAGGTTTGTCAACTGCTCAAACTCAAGAACGCTTAGCGACTTATGGTCGAAATGAGTTAGAAGAGGGCGAAAAACGTAGCCTACTAGCTAAATTCCTTGATCAATTTAAGGATTTGATGATCATCATCTTGCTAGCGGCAGCGGCACTTTCTGTCATTACAGAAGGAATGGACGGTTTAACAGATGCCATTATTATCTTGGCCGTAGTTGTTCTTAATGCGGCCTTTGGTGTTTACCAAGAAGGTCAAGCTGAAGCAGCGATTGAAGCGTTAAAAAATATGTCTAGCCCGATGGCTCGTGTTCGTCGTGACGGTCATGTCATTGAGATTGACTCAAAAGAATTGGTGCCTGGGGACATCGTCTTGCTAGAAGCTGGAGATGTAGTTCCTGCGGATATGCGTTTGCTTGAAGCGGCGTCTCTTAAAATCGAAGAAGCTGCTCTTACTGGTGAATCTGTACCAGTTGAAAAAGATATTACTCAAGTGGTAGAAGCAGATGCTGGTATCGGTGATCGTGTCAATATGGGTTACCAAAACTCAAACGTAACTTACGGTCGTGGTATTGGTGTCGTGACCAACACTGGTATGTATACAGAAGTTGGTAAGATTGCGGATATGTTGGCCAATGCCGATGAGACAGAAACACCATTGAAGCAAAGCTTGGAACAATTATCTAAAGCCTTGACTTACTTAATCGTTGTGATTGCGATTATCACTTTCTTGGTTGGTGTCTTCGTTCGTGGTGAACATCCGTTGGAAGGCTTGATGGTTGCAGTAGCCCTTGCGGTTGCTGCGATTCCAGAAGGACTCCCTGCCATTGTAACCATCGTTCTCTCTTTGGGAACTACAACTCTTGCTAAACGTAATTCGATTGTTCGTAAATTACCAGCCGTTGAAACACTTGGTTCAACAGAAATCATCGCATCTGATAAAACAGGTACCTTGACTATGAACCAAATGACGGTTGAAAAAGTCTATACTAACGGTCAATTGCAAAGCTCAGCAGCTGAGATTGCTGCTAGTAACAATACCCTTCGTATCATGAACTTTGCCAATGATACAAAGGTGGACCCATCTGGTAAATTGATTGGTGACCCAACGGAGACAGCTCTTGTACAGTTTGGTTTGGACCACAACTTTGACGTTCGTGAAGTTTTGAAGAATGAGCCACGTGTGGCTGAATTGCCATTTGACTCTGAACGTAAGCTCATGTCTACCATCCATAAGGAAGCAGACGGTTCTTACTTTATCGCTGTTAAGGGCGCCCCTGACCAATTGCTCAAGCGTGTGACTCGTATTGAAGTCAATGGGGAAGTTCGTCCAATCACAGAAGAAGATAAAAATGCTATCCTTGCAACTAACAAAGAATTGGCCAAACAAGCTCTTCGTGTCTTGATGATGGCTTATAAGACAAGCAATGAAATCCCAACCTTGGAATCTGAAATTGTTGAATCTGATCTCATTTTCTCTGGTTTAGTCGGCATGATTGATCCTGAGCGTCCAGAAGCTGCAGAAGCTGTTCGTGTCGCTAAGGAAGCTGGTATCCGTCCAATCATGATCACGGGTGACCACCAAGATACAGCAGAAGCTATTGCTAAACGTCTTGGAATTATCGATCCAAATGATACAGAAGACCATGTCTTCACGGGTGCTGAGTTGAATGAGCTTTCTGATGAAGAATTCCAAAAAGTCTTTAAGCAATACTCTGTATATGCACGTGTATCACCTGAGCACAAGGTTCGTATCGTGAAAGCATGGCAAAAAGAAGGTAAAGTTGTTGCCATGACAGGTGATGGAGTCAACGACGCACCATCACTTAAGACAGCTGATATCGGTATCGGTATGGGGATTACAGGTACGGAGGTTTCTAAGGGAGCTTCTGATATGGTCCTTGCGGATGACAACTTCGCAACCATTATCGTAGCGGTAGAAGAAGGACGTAAGGTCTTCTCAAATATCCAAAAATCAATCCAATACCTCTTGTCTGCCAATATGGCTGAAGTATTCACCATTTTCTTTGCAACTCTCTTTGGTTGGGATGTATTGCAACCAGTACATCTTCTCTGGATTAACTTGGTAACAGATACGCTACCAGCCATCGCTCTTGGTGTTGAACCAGCTGAGCCAGGTGTGATGACCCACAAACCTCGTGGACGTAAGTCTAACTTCTTTGATGGTGGTGTCTTCGGAGCTATCATGTATCAAGGTATCTTCCAAACCATGCTGGTTCTTGGTGTTTATGGTTGGGCAATTCTCTTCCCAGAGCATCAAGTTCAAAGTGAAATCCACGCAGATGCCCTTACAATGGCCTTTGCAACTCTCGGTTTGATCCAATTGCTCCATGCCTTTAACGTTAAGTCAGTTTACCAATCTATCTTTAAAGTGGGACTCTTTACGAACAAGACCTTTAACTGGTCTATCCCAGTTGCCTTTGTCCTCTTTGTGGTGACAATTTTGGTTCCTGGATTTAACAGTCTCTTCCACGTTTCTCATTTGAGCTTGACTCAATGGATGGTGGTCGCTGTAGGAGCACTCATGATTGTGGTTCTTGTTGAGATTGTCAAAGCAGTTCAACGAGCGCTTGGAAAAGATAAAAACGCTATTTAAGCACTATGAAAAGTCATCTTCGGATGGCTTTTTGTTTATATATAAAGATAAACTGAAATAATACTCAATGAAAATCAAAGAGTAAACTAGGAAGAGAGCCGCAGGCTGTACTTGAGTACGGCAAGGTGAATCTGACGTGGTTTAAATTTGATTATCGAAGAGTATAATTTTGTGCTATAATCAAGGAGAACGATATCGTATGGAGGAAAGAGTCTTGGAAAAGAAAATTGTAACAGATATCTTGTTTTTGTCGCAGGTATCCCAGCCTGCTAGTCAGGAAGATTTACCCCTAGCAAAGGACTTGCAGGATACCTTACAGGCTAACAGAGAAACCTGTGTTGGACTGGCCGCCAATATGATTGGGGTGCAAAAGCGCGTGATTATTTTTAATATTGGCATGATTCCAATGGTCATGTTTAATCCCGTTCTCAAGTCTTTTGAAGGGCCTTACGAGACCGAGGAAGGATGTTTGTCTCTGACGGGTGTGAGACCGACAACCAGGTATGAAAAAATTACCGTATCCTATAGAGATGTTCATTGGAAAGAACAGACCATTACTCTGACAGGTTTTCCGGCTCAGATTTGTCAGCATGAACTCGATCATTTGGAAGGACGTATTATTTAGGCTCAAATCCTTGGTGCTCCTAGAAAAATATGCTACACTAAGACTATGAAAATTCTAATCCCAACTGCAAAAGAAATGAACACTGAAATCCCTAGTTTAGAGGCAGAACCTTTGTCTCCTGAGAGTCAGGCTGTTCTAGATGAATTAGCTAGATATTCTGCTCAAGAACTGGAAAATTTTTATAAAATTTCTGCTGAAAAAGCACAAGAAGAGTATGAACGCATCCAAGCTTTAAAAAATGGAACTGTAAACTCTTATCCTGCTTTGCAACTCTTTGATGGACTTATGTATCGCAACATCAAAAGGGACAATCTAAGCAAGGCTGAACAAGCCTATCTGGAGAAACACCTCATGATAACATCAGCTCTCTATGGTGTGATCCCGGCCTTTGCCCCCATTGCTCCCCACAGACTGGACTTTTTGATGAAGCTCAAAGTTGCTGGGAAAAGCCTAAAAAATCATTGGCAGGTGGCCTATGAAGAGTCGGTGAAGGAGGAAGATTGCATCTTTTCACTCTTGTCTTCAGAGTTTGAAAATGTCTTTCCAAAAGAAATCCGTGAGAAAATGGTGACCTTCAAGTTCATGGAAGATAGAGATGGAAAACTAAAAATCCACTCAACCATTTCTAAAAAAGCCCGAGGGGCTTTCTTAACAGCCTTGATGGAAGGTCAGGTAGCTTCGGTTGAAGAGATTAAAAAGCTCAGCTTTGCGGGTTTCAATTATCGAGAAGACTTGTCTAGTGACAAGGAATTGGCTTTTGTGAAATAGATTGAAAATAGAGAGAGTGGGACAGAAATCGGTAATTCGTTAGAATTCGATTTCGTCGTCCCACCTCCGCACAGTTGAGTAGGGCTGTAAAAGATGATGAAATCAGCGTAGTTAGAGCCCACTCAACCACTGCGTCTTGCTCGACAATCCATAGACAAATGAGAGGCTAGGACTTTTGTCCCAGCCCTTTTTTGTGATTTGGTGCTCCTATTTTTAGTTTAGAATGGTAGGAATTTTCACACAATTTTGGTATAATAAGACTATTAGAAAATTTCGAGGAGACAAACATGTCAGTTAAGATTGCTTTACTTGGATTTGGTACAGTAGCCAGTGGTGTGCCATTCTTGCTAAAGGAAAATAGAGAAAAAATCGTTCAAGCAGCTCAGTCAGAAATTGAAGTAGCTAAAGTTTTGGTCAAAGACGATCAAGAAAAAGCACGCTTGTTTGAAGCGGGAAATGATTTTAATTTTGTAACAAATATCGATGAAATCTTGTCAGACAAAGACATCACGATCGTTGTTGAGTTGATGGGACGTATCGAACCTGCTAAAACCTTTATCACTCGTGCTTTAGAAGCAGGGAAACACGTCGTAACAGCCAACAAGGACCTTTTGGCAGTCCATGGTGCAGAATTGCTTGAAATTGCCAAAGCTCACAATGTTGCTCTCTACTACGAAGCAGCTGTAGCAGGAGGGATTCCAATCCTTCGTACCTTGGTTAACTCACTAGCATCAGATAAAATTACTCGTGTTCTTGGTGTTGTCAACGGAACATCTAACTTCATGATGACTAAAATGGTAACCGAAGGTTGGTCTTACGAGGATGCTTTGGCAGAAGCCCAACGACTTGGCTTTGCTGAAAGCGACCCAACCAATGATGTTGACGGGATTGATGCGGCCTACAAGATGGTCATCCTTAGCCAGTTTGCATTTGGGATGAATGTAAAATTTGAAGATGTGGCCCATCAAGGAATCCGCAACATCACTCCAGAGGATGTGGCAGTTGCCCAAGATCTTGGGTATGTGGTTAAATTAGTAGGTTCTATCGAAGAAACACCATCTGGAATCGCTGCCGAGGTTACACCAACCTTCCTTCCTAAGGCTCACCCACTTGCAAGTGTCAATGGTGTCATGAATGCAGTCTTTGTGGAGTCTATTGGTATCGGTGAATCTATGTACTACGGACCGGGTGCCGGACAAAAACCAACTGCGACGAGTGTCGTAGCTGATATCGTTCGTATCGTTCGTCGTTTGAATGACGGTACCATTGGAAAAGCCTTTAATGAATACCATCGTGACCTTGTTTTGGCTCAGCCAGAAGATGTCAAAGCCAACTACTATTTCTCAATCTTGGCACCAGATTCAAAAGGTCAAGTCTTGAAATTGGCTGAGCTCTTTAATGCAGAAGATATTTCCTTCAAGCAAATCCTACAAGATGGCAAGCAAGAAGGCAAGGCTCGTGTTGTTATCATCAGCCATAAGATCAACAAGGCGCAACTTGGAAATATTACAGCAGCTTTGAAGGGTGTAGCTGAATTTGAACTTCTCAACACCTTCAAGGTTTTAGGAGACTAAGATGAAGATTATTGTACCTGCTACAAGTGCCAATGTGGGTCCTGGTTTTGACTCGGTTGGTGTAGCTGTAACTAAATATCTAGAAATTCAGGTTTGTGAGGAACGCGAAGAATGGATGATTGAGCACCAATTAGGCAAATGGATTCCGCGTGATGAACGTAATCTTTTGCTGAAAATTGCTCTACAAATTGTTCCAGACCTACAACCACGACGTTTGAAAATGATTAGTGATATTCCACTTGCGCGTGGACTTGGTTCATCGAGCTCTGTCATCGTTGCAGGGATTGAACTGGCAAATCAATTAGGAAATCTTAAATTAAGCGATCACGACAAATTGCAATTGGCGACTAAGATTGAAGGACATCCTGATAATGTTGCACCTGCTATCTATGGAAATCTGGTCATTGCCAGCTCTGTTGAAGGTCAGGTTTCAGCAGTGGTAGCACCCTTCCCAGAGTGTGCTTTTCTAGCTTATATTCCAAACTATGAATTGCGAACTCGCGATAGTCGTGGTGTCTTACCTAAGAAATTATCATACAAGGAAGCTGTTGCAGCAAGTTCAATTGCCAATGTGGCTATCGCAGCTCTATTGACAGGAGATATGGTCAAAGCTGGTCAAGCTATCGAGAGTGACCTTTTCCACGAGCGTTATCGTCAAGATTTGGTGCGAGAATTTGCGACAATTAAAAAAGTTGCCAAGAGAAACGGTGCTTATGCGACCTACTTGTCTGGCGCTGGGCCTACTGTCATGGTTCTAGCTGATCCTGATAAGATGCCGAAGATTAAGGCAGAGCTTGAAAAACAACCGTTCAAAGGCAAGCTTCATGATTTGCAAGTAGACACAGAAGGCGTGCGCGTCGAAGAAAAATAAATATAGCGATAGGATGGGGAAACTCTCTATTAGAGGGCTTCCTATCCTTTTTTTGAAAATGAAACGAGAAATCTGGGATTTTTCCCGTATTTGCTGACCAATAGATGGTCAAGGAGGTATGAGATGGCAGAAATATATTTAGCAGGTGGTTGTTTTTGGGGCTTGGAAGAATATTTTTCCAGAATTTCTGGAGTGCTGCAAACAAGTGTTGGTTACGCTAATGGTCAAGTTGAAACCACCAATTATCAATTAATCAAAGAAACAGATCATGCAGAGACTGTTCAAGTTATTTATGATGAAAAGGCAGTCTCGCTCCGTGAGATTTTGCTTTATTATTTCCGAGTCATTGATCCATTGTCTGTCAATCAACAAGGAAATGACCGTGGCCGTCAATATCGTACAGGGATTTATTATCAAGATGAAGAGGATTTACCGACTATCTATGCCCTTGTCCAAGAGCAGGAGCGCATGCTCGGTCGCAAGATAGCGGTAGAAGTGGAGAAACTCCGTCACTATATCCTGGCTGAGGACTATCACCAAGACTACCTCAAGAAAAATCCTGGTGGTTATTGCCACATTGATGTGAGGGATGCTGAAAAACCACTGATAGATGCCGCCAACTATGAAAAGCCTAGTCAGGCAACGTTACGAGAAAATTTGTCAGAAGAGTCTTACCGAGTTACGCAAGAAGCTGCGACGGAAGCTCCCTTTAGCAATGCCTATGATCAAACCTTTGAGGAAGGAATTTATGTCGATATCACGACAGGAGAGCCCCTATTCTTTGCCAGGGATAAGTTTGCATCAGGCTGCGGTTGGCCAAGTTTTAGTAGACCAATTTCTAAAGAGCTCATCCATTACTACCAAGACTTAAGTCATGGTATGGAGCGAATCGAAGTCCGTTCACGTTCTGGCAATGCTCACTTGGGACATGTCTTTACTGATGGACCTCAGGAGCTAGGTGGTTTACGCTATTGTATCAATTCTGCCTCTCTACGATTCATCGCTAAGGATGAAATGGAAGAGGCTGGCTATGGCTACTTACTTCCATATTTGAACAAGTAAAAAAGACGGTGGTTTTTCCACCTTCTTCATTTTGAAAATAGAAGGGACTTATGAAACACTTACTTTCTTACTTTAAACCTTACATTAAGGAATCTTTCCTATCACCTCTGTTTAAATTGCTAGAAGCTGTTTTTGAACTATTAGTTCCTATGATTATAGCTGGGATTGTTGACCAATCCATCCCTCAAAAAGATCAGGGTCATCTGTGGATGCAAATGGGCCTCCTCTTTTTGTTTGCAGTTATCGGTGTTTTGGTGGCTTTGGTTGCCCAATTTTACTCAGCTAAGGCAGCAGTCGGCTTCACCAAGGAGTTGACCAATGACCTCTATCGTCATATTCTCTCCTTGCCAAAGGATAGTCGAGACCGTTTGACGACTTCGAGTTTGGTGACGCGTTTGACTTCAGATACCTACCAGATTCAAACGGGAATCAATCAATTTTTACGCCTATTTTTAAGGGCTCCTATTATTGTTTTCGGTGCCATTTTTATGGCATATCGTCTCTCGCCTGAATTGACCTTCTGGTTTTTGGTCATGGTTGTCATTTTGACCTTTGTCATTGTCGTGTTATCGCGCTTGGTCAATCCTCTTTATAGCATTTTGAGAAAGAAAACAGACCAGCTGGTTCAGGAAACACGCCAACAGATACAAGGTATGCGTGTGATTCGTGCTTTTGGCCAAGAAAAACGAGAAATTGAAAATTTCCAAGTACTAAACCAAGTCTATATGGCTATCCAAATGAAAACAGGATACTGGTCTAGTCTCTTGACCCCCTTGACCTATTTGATCGTCAACGGAACTTTGCTGGTGATTATCTGGAATGGTTATCTTTCTATCCAAGGAGGCTGGCTCAGTCAGGGTGCCTTGATTGCCCTAATCAACTATCTCTTACAGATCTTGGTAGAGTTGATTAAACTAGCCATGCTGATTAATTCACTCAACCAGTCCTATATATCAGCTAAGCGGATTGAGGAAGTCTTCGCTGAAGAACCTGAAGATATTCATTCTGAGATTCAGGTGGGGAAAGTGTCTCGGAATCAAGTTTTACATGTTCATCACTTGAGCTTTACTTACCCAGATGCTGCCCAACCATCCTTGAGAAATCTTTCTTTTGATATGCAACAAGGGCAGATTCTTGGGATTATAGGGGGAACTGGTTCTGGTAAGTCAACCTTAGTGCAGGTCCTACTTGGCCTCTATCCGGCAGATAAGGGAAGCATATCCCTTTATCGAGATGGACGTAGTCCTCGCGATCTTTCTGAATGGCGTTCTTGGATGGCCTATGTCCCTCAAAAAGTTGAACTCTTTAAGGGAACCATCCGTTCCAACTTGACTTTAGGTATGGAAAAACCTGTCTCGGACCAAGAACTCTGGCAGGCTTTAGAAATTGCTCAGGCCAAGGACTTTGTCAGCGATAAGGAAGGTCAGCTGGACGCAGAGGTTCAAGCAGGCGGTCGTAATTTCTCAGGTGGGCAAAAACAACGCTTGTCGATTGCTCGTGCAGTCTTGCGTCGAGCTCCTTTTCTCATCCTCGATGATGCGACGTCAGCCCTTGATACCATCACCGAGTCCAATCTTCTAAAGGCCATTCAGGAGAACTTGCCAGATACTAGCTTAATCTTGATTTCCCAACGGATTTCGACCTTGAAGATTGCAGACCAGATTCTCCTTTTGGAGAAAGGTCAGCAATTAGCGCTTGGAAATCATGAGGAATTGATGAAATCTAGTCAAGTCTATCGTGAAATCAATGCATCCCAACATGGAAAGGAGGACTAGAATGAAAGGTAAACATGCAAGTCAAACCCTCAAACGTTTGGCAAAAGATTTAGCAAGTCATCCCGTCCTTCTTTTCCTAGCTTTCTTAGGAACCATTGCTCAAGTGGCCCTATCAATCTATCTGCCAATCTTGATTGGACAAGTAATTGACCAAGTCTTAGTGACGGGCTCATCTCAGGTGTTTTGGCAGATTTTCCTCCAGATGATATTGGTGGTGATAGGAAATACACTGGTACAATGGGCCAATCCTCTCCTCTATAACCGTCTTATTTTCTCCTATACCAGAGATTTACGTGAAAAAATCATTCAAAAACTCCATCGTCTCCCGATTGCCCTTGTAGATAGACAGGGGAGTGGAGAAATGGTCAGCCGTGTAACGACAGATATTGAACAGTTGGCAGCGGGATTGAATATGATTTTTAACCAATTTTTCATCGGAGTTCTGATGATTCTGGTCAGCATCCTTGCTATGCTTCAAATTCATCTTTTGATGACTTTATTAGTTCTGCTCTTAACACCTCTGTCTATGGTCATTTCACGCTTTATCGCCAAGAGATCCTACCATCTCTTTCAGAAGCAGACAGAGTCTAGGGGTGCTCAAACCCAGCTAATCGAGGAATCACTCACTCAACAAACGATTATCCAGTCTTTTAATGCCCAGGAAGAATTTATCGAGAGACTTCATGAGGCAAATGATAACTACGCAGGTTATTCTCAGTCAGCTATCTTTTATTCTTCGACAGTCAATCCTTCGACCCGTTTTGTCAATGCCCTCATTTATGCCCTGCTAGCTGGAGTAGGGGCCTTCCGCATCATGGCAGGTTCCACTTTGACAGTTGGACGTTTAGTGACTTTTTTGAACTATGTACAGCAGTATACCAAGCCCTTTAACGATATTTCATCGGTCTTAGCTGAGTTGCAAAGTGCATTGGCTTGTGCAGAACGTGTTTATGCAGTTTTAGAAAGCCCTGAGATTACAGAAACTGGTCTTAAAGAATTGAACAGCGACCAAGTCAAGGGAGCTATTTCCTTTAAACATGTCTCCTTTGGCTATACTCCAGAAAAAATCTTGATTAAGGACTTGTCTATTGATATTCCGGCTGGTAGCAAGGTTGCCATCGTTGGGCCAACGGGTGCAGGGAAGTCCACCCTTATCAATCTCCTCATGCGTTTTTACCCGATTAACTCTGGAGATATTTTATTGGATGGTCATTCGATTTATGACTATACCCGAGCTTCTCTTCGACAGCAGTTTGGTATGGTGCTTCAAGAAACTTGGCTCAAGCAAGGAAGCATTCATGACAATATTGCTTTTGGAAATCCTGGAGCAAGTCGAGAGCAGATCATTGCGGCAGCCAAAGCGGCTAATGCGGACTTCTTTATCCAGCAGTTGCCACAGGGTTATGATACTAAGCTTGAAAATGCAGGTGAATCCTTGTCTGTTGGTCAGGCTCAGCTTTTAACTATTGCCCGTGTCTTTCTAGCCATTCCTAAGATTCTTATCTTAGATGAGGCGACTTCATCCATCGATACCCGGACAGAGGTCTTGGTTCAGGATGCCTTTGCCAAACTCATGAAGGGGCGGACAAGCTTCATCATCGCCCATCGTTTGTCTACCATTCAAGATGCTGATTTGATTCTTGTCTTGGTGGATGGAGATATTGTCGAGTATGGCAATCATCAGGAACTCATGGCTAGAAAAGGCAAATACTATCAAATGCAAGAAGCAGCTGCTTTTAGTCCAGAATAGACTTTTAATCGTTTATAAAGCAATAAGCAAATACAGAATAAAAGTTGCCTTCGGGTGACTTTTTTGTTACAATAGCTAGAAAAATTATCTAGTATGAAAGCTAATACTCAATGAAAATCAAAGAGCAAACTAGGAAGCTAGCCGCAGGTTGCTCAAAGCACTGCTTTGAGGTTGTAGATAGAACTGACGAAGTCAGTAACATATATACGGTAAGGCGACGCTGACGTGGTTTGAATTTGATTTTCGAAGAGTATAATTTAGAAAAGGAGCCTATTGATGAAAGTCTTTCAGCATGTAAATATCGTGACTTGTGACCAAGATTTCCATGTCTACCTGGATGGTATCTTAGCTCTTGAAAATTCTCAAATCGTCTATGTCGGTCAGGAAAATCAAGAAATTCTCAAGCAAGCAGATCAAATCATAGACTATCAGGGTGCTTGGATTATGCCTGGTTTGGTTAACTGTCATACCCACTCTGCCATGACAGGCTTGAGAGACATTCGTGACGATAGTAATCTCCACGAATGGCTGGAGGACTATATCTGGCCAGCTGAGGCAGAGTTCACACCAGAGATGACTACAAAGGCCGTCAAAGAGGCGTTGACAGAGATGCTCCAGTCAGGAACGACAACATTCAATGATATGTACAATCCTAACGGAATAGAGATAGAGAAGATTTATGATGCAGTCAAGGCATCCAAGATGCGTTGCTATTTTTCTCCAACTCTCTTTTCTTCAGACATGGAGACCACAGATGAGACTATAGCCAGAACGCGTGCTGTCATCGGGACAATCAAAAGCTATCAGGATCCCAATTTCAAGGTTATGGTGGCCCCTCATTCGCCCTATAGTTGTAGTCGAGAATTGCTGGAAGCAAGCTTGAATCTAGCAAAAAAAGAAGATATTCCGCTTCATATCCATGTGGCAGAAACACAGGAAGAGTCAGGGATTATCCTGAAACGTTATGGTAAACGTCCACTAGCCTTTCTAGATGAACTTGGCTATTTAGATCATCAGGCTGTATTTGCCCACGGTGTGGAGTTAAATGAAGCAGAAATTGCTCGCTTGGCAGATTCGCAAGTTGCTATCGCCCACAATCCTATTAGCAACCTCAAACTAGCTTCAGGGATTGCACCAATTATCCAACTTCAAAAGGCAGGTGTTCCAGTTGGTATCGCGACGGACTCAGTTGCTTCTAACAATAATCTCGATATGTTTGAGGAAGGTCGTACGGCAGCCCTTTTACAGAAAATGAAGAGCGGTGATGCGAGTCAATTTCCTATTGAAACGGCCCTCAAGACTCTTACGATTGAAGGAGCTAAGGTGTTAGGAATGGAAGATGAGATTGGTAGCCTGGAAGTCGGCAAGCAAGCTGATTTTCTAGTTATTCAACCCCAAGGAAAAATCCATCTCCAACCTCAAGAAAACATGCTGTCTCACCTAGTATATGCTGTTAAATCCAGTGATGTTGATGACGTCTATATTGCAGGTGAGCAAGTTGTGAGAGCTGGGAAGGTATTAACAGTAGATTTGTAAGTGATGCTCTTTCTAATTTTTTTAAGCTAGATCAGTGTTGTCTTGACCTCGTTAGCTCTAACATGTTCATTGAGTGAGTATTTATTGTCCGTAATGCCGTTGGATGCATAGAAAAAGAAGACCTTGTGAGTCTTCTTTTTGTTTAATTTGAACATTTTTGAGAGGGACCTCTATCCTCTTTTAATCTTAGAACGAACTAAGTCAAGCGCATAATGAAGTGTTTTATCTTTGATAATAAAGAGGGTAATGGCGTAATAGATGCCACAAGCTGCGATTGTAGAAAGAACCATACTAATCATCTTCATCGTAACTTCATAGCTATGAACTTGGAAGAGGGTTTTAAAAACATAATAAATTGGGATGAAACCAAGTGATACGATTGTGTAGCGAGCCAGAGTTGTAAAAATCTCTTTCAAATCCAATAGTTTGTGCTTCTGAATAAAGCGAATTTCTAGCAGAACTACGATTGATTCAGCTATAATGGTTGTCCCAATGTAGTATTCAGGACTAAAGATATTATTGAAAAGGAGTAGTGAATTTAGGACTACATTGACACCGCCACCGATAAAGTAAAAGGCAGTCAAACGATTTTCATGGTCATTAATAAAGATAATCTGTTTTCCAAGGATTAATTCGATAGCCCAGATAATGGTACGAAAGGCAAAGATACTCGTTACGATTCCTGCTTCTAGATATTTCTCAGAAGAGTAGATAACTGTAGCATAGGTTCCTAAAACCATAATACCAATACTGGTAGGGACCATGAGGAAGTAAAAGAGGGATGCGCCCTGATTGACCAAATTTTTATAAGAAGTAAAATCTTTTTTTCCTAGATAATAACCAAGTCGTGGGATGCTGACGTTGATAGCTCCACTGAGGACACTAGCAATCAGCATAACGATACTGGAGGCAATGGTGTAGTAGGAGATAAAATTCTCATCAGGTCCTTTAGTGATGAACATACGGTCTAGCAAGGTATAGAGCATATTAGCATTTGCTAGAAGAAGCATGGTTAAGAGAGGTTTAGATGACTTGAGAAGTTCGATGAACTCAATTTTGACAAAGGAGACCTCTCGTTTAATCCATAGGAAGCTAAGTAGATAGTTGATAATGGTTGTCGCACTCATGATTGTGGCATAAGGAACAATATCATCAGGTGTCTTAACGAAAGCGAAGATAGCGACCAACATTCCAATACGAATCACGAGTGTTTTATAAAGGATAAAAGAATAGTTCTCATAGGCTTCGTTCATCCACTCGATATTCAGAAATTGGAAGAGGGCTTGGATACCAAGGATATAGTAAAGGATTTTTAGATTGACAATACTGGTATCAAAGTGAATAAAGAGGAAATAGATAGCTGTTGTCAGAATTGAAGTAATCAGGGAAATATAGAATAACTTAGAAAAGACATAATTGATCTTATTCTTATCATCCTTAACCTTACTGATAGCTCGAATCCCATAATTGTAAATCCCAAAGGCAGCGAGTGGAATGACAAAGCTTGCCCAGGTGTTGGCAGTGTTGAAGTAACCGTAATTCGATTTGCTAAGAATCCGTGTTAGATAGGGATTAGTAATCAAAGGAAAAACGATATTCAAGATATTGACCAGCAAGCTGGCCAAAGCGTTAACTTTTATATTTTTCATGAAAACTTTCTTTCTTATATTCTAAAATAGATACTAGTATTATATCATATTCCAACGCCATTTTTTTTGATAAAATTTTTGAAATCTTGTATAATAGATAGAACTGAAAGTATGAGGTTACGAACTATGAAAATGAAACAAATCAGTGATACGACTTTAAAAATCACCATGTCTTTAGAAGATTTGATGGATCGTGGAATGGAAATCGCAGACTTTCTCGTTCCACAAGAGAAAACAGAAGAATTTTTCTACGCAATCTTGGATGAGCTAGAGATGCCAGATAGTTTCTTGGATACAGGCATGCTTAGCTTCCGAGTAACACCTAAGCCAGACAAGGTTGATGTTTTTGTGACCAAATCTAAGATCGACCAGAATTTGGACTTTGACGATTTGGCAGATCTTCCTGATATGGATGAGTTGGCTAAAATGTCTCCAGATGAGTTTTTAAAAACCTTGGAGAAAACCATGGCAGAAAAAACTAAAGATGATATTGAAGCCATTCAATCTTTAGAGCAGGTTGAAAAGGAAGAAGAAGCAGCGCTTGATGAAGCCCTCGAAGTAGAAGAAGGAAAAAGAGAGCCTTATATCTACTACATCTTACGTTTTGACGATTTATCTAGTTTGGTTTCTTTTGCCAAAACGGTTGACTACCAAATGGAAACTTCAGAACTCTACAAGATGAATGACCAGTACTATCTGACAGTTTTAGTTGATGTAGAAGATCAACCTAGCCTTTATCCAGCTTGGTTGTTGGCACGTATGCGCGAATTTGCGGATGATAGTGATATCAGTCGTTCTGTCCTACAAGAATATGGGCAACTACTCATCAATCATGATGCTGTCCAAGGACTCCAAAAAGTTTAATCTATAAAAAACAGAGAAGCTACCCTTCTCTGTTTTTGTAAAATCTAGTTTTTAAAATTTTGGATTCAGTTTGTATCCAAAAAACTGTCACATTATAATTTGAGGATAAAATTAAAGTTTTAGCATCATTTCATGAAAATTTTCTGAATCATTATCTAAAGCTACAAGGAAGAAAAAGTGCCTAAAAAATAAGCAAAGTAGTAGATTTAATAGAAGAAATGGGGTAGAATGGTAGAAGTTGCTTTTCGGTCGTTTATAATCGAATTGACTGACAAATCTTTTAGGTGTAAATGTTATTACATCAACGATTTTACTAAACTATTATATTTTTTTTGTTTTCAAAGTATAATTTTATCTTATATTTGAAACTAGATGAATTTGAATCAGTTTTTAAAAAGAGCCCTCATATAGTTTTTGAATCCTAGCAAATGGTATTCCTATGCCTTCTAATCTTGCTAAAATTGATGAAAAACGATATGATAGAATGAAAAAAAGCGAGGTGAAAAATGGACCAAAGACGGATTCAAACAGAAACACAGCAGATACTTGAAGATGTATTAGACAAGGCTTCTTTACAGGAGGGAGCACTATTTGTCTTGGGTTTGTCTTCGAGTGAAGTGCTGGGAGGACACATCGGAAAAGATTCGAGTCAGGAAATCGGTGAACTTATTGTCAAGACTATGTTGGAACTGTTGACGGCTAAGGGAATTCACCTGGCTGTTCAAGGTTGTGAACATGTCAATCGGGCTTTAGTTGTTGAACGAGAAGTAGCTATAAAACATCAGTTGGAGATTGTGAGTGTACTCCCGACCTTACATGCAGGAGGTTCTGGTCAATTGGCCGCCTTCCGCTATATGAAGGATCCCGTGGAAGTCGAATTTATCAGGGCAGATGCTGGTCTAGACATTGGTGATACAGCTATCGGTATGCATATCAAACATGTTCAGGTACCCATTCGACCAGTCTTGAGAGAGATTGGTCAGGCTCATGTGACAGCACTTGCGAGTCGACCAAAACTCATTGGAGGGGCGCGTGCTCAATATCCAATAGATCATATTAGGAAGATATAAATTGAATACTAGAAAAATGCAGTTTGAGAGAGTCATTAAATACTCTATTCGGAAGTTCTCGGTTGGTGTCGGTTCTGCGGTTATCGGGACATTTCTTTTGGGGGCAAATAACTTTTTAGTTGAAACTGTTTCAGCTAACGAAGTGGCAACACCCAACCAAGTTCATTACCGTTATTTGGCTGAACAAGAATTGACAGAAGCAGAAAAAGCTTTGATTCATCACGAACTCCCTTCGGATTTAAAACAAGATGATGTTGTCTATCTTGTTTACAGAAAGAAGGAAGTGAATTCTCAACAATTACCAAACACTGGAAGCAAGGAGTTAGCACTGGCAACTCTTGGATTTGCAACAGCGTCTATGGTTGTTGTGGTGATGTCTAAAAAACATCGCAATAAAATGCTTGGCCTTCTCTTAATTGGAGCTCTAGGTGGTAGTTACTTTATCCCTCAGTCAGCTCAAGCCTTTGAGAATAAAATCTTAGTGTCCTACAATCAAACGATTGCAGCAAGTAGTCAAGAGGACTTGGCAAAAGGTGTCATTCAAATCGAAGGATACGAATACGTTGGTTACTTTAAAGCATCTGACTTCCAAGACCAACCGGAGCAAATGACGACTGCTAAGGGAACTCAAGAAGCAGGCCATGAAGATGAATCTTTGGTTCAACCAGAGTTGCCAGCCTACACCGGCGAGATTACAGCCAAAGGCACCCAAGAAGCAGGCCATGAAGGTGAATCTTTGGTTCAACCAGAGTTGCCAGCCTACACCGGCGAGATTAGTGCCAAAGGTACTCAAGAAGCAGGCCACGAAGGTGAATCTTTGGTTCAACCAGAGTTGCCAGCCTACACCGGCGAGATTAGTGCTAAAGGAACTCAAGAAGAGGGTCATGAAGGCGAATCTTTGGTTCAACCAGAATTGCCAGCCTACACCGGCGAGATTAGTGCTAAAGGAACTCAAGAAGAGGGTCATGAAGGCGAATCTTTGGTTCAACCAGAATTGCCAGCCTACACTGGCGAGATTAGTGCCAAAGGCACCCAAGAAGAAGGTCACCAAGGTGAGTCTTTGGTTCAGCCAGAGTTGCCAGCCTACACCGGTGAGATTACAGCTAAAGGAACTCAAGAAGAAGGCCACGAAGGTGAATCCCTGGTTCAACCAGAAGTCCCAGCTTATACAGGCGAGATTAGTGCCAAAGGCACCCAAGAAGAGGGGCACCAAGGTGAATCCCTGGTTCAGCCAGAATTGCCAGCCTACACCGGTGAGATCACAGCTAAAGGCACGCAAGAAGAAGGTCATGAAGGTGAATCTTTGGTTCAACCAGAGTTGCCAGCCTACACCGGTGAGATCACAGCTAAAGGCACGCAAGAAGAAGGTCATGAAGGCGAATCCTTAGTTCAACCAGAAGCTCCAGCTTATACAGGTGAGATTACAGCCAAAGGCACGCAAGAAGCAGGTCATGAAGGCGAATCTTTGGTTCAACCAGAATCCCCAGCTTATACAGGCGAGATTAGTGCCAAAGGAACCCAAGAAGCAGGTCACGAAGGTGAATCCCTAGTTCAGCCAGAATTGCCAGAGTATAAAGTAGCTGAAGCAACTATTACAGAAACTGAAACAGTAGCAGTTCCATATACAAAGGAGTATGTGGCTGATGATACTCGTTACACTGATGAAGAAACAGTGATTCAAAACGGTCAAGCAGGAAGTCAGCTGATTCATCGTGTTTATAAGACAGTCAATGGCCAAAAAGTTGGGGATCCAATCAGCACGAGTACAGAAACTGTTACGGCGCCAGTAAACGAAAAAATTAGTCGCGGTACAAAGGCTATTGAAGGTCAAGTTGAAGAAGTTTCATTTGAAGAAATTCCTTTCGAGACAAGAACAGAAGTAGACAGCACTCTTCCGAAGGGAACAGAAGTTGTTGCTCAAGCTGGTCAAAACGGCAAGAAAAAGATTACCAAAGTCTATAAGACTCTTAAGGGCGTGAAAACTGCAGATGTTCCAACGATTTCAGAGGAAGTTGTTGAAGCAGTTCAAGATCGTATCATCAAAAAAGGTGATCAAATCCTGACTGAGCCAACGTTGACCCTCATTCATATAGATAAAGAAGAATTAGAGCGCAGTGCTAAGGTTCGTTACCAATTGGTAAAACCAACAGGTGTAACCATTAAATCTCTTGAAGTTGTTTTGAAAGGTAGTGACACTAGCCTTCAAACAGTCAACATGTCTGAGGGAGATTTGACTGCTAATCTTACAGACTTGAAATACTACAAGGACTACAAGATTGCGACCAAGATGGTTTACGATCGTGGAAATGGGAACGAAGAAGTAGTTCTCACGGAAGAACCACTGCGACTTGATCTCAAAAAAGTCGAAGTCAAAAACATCAAGGAAACCAGCCTTATCAGTGTTGATGACCAAGGTGTAGAGACTGATAATAGTCTATTGTCAGCTAAACCATCAGATGTTAAACCTTATTACTTGAAAGTGACTACTCATGAGAACAAGGTGACAAAACTTGCAGTTGATAAGATTGAAGAAGTCACAGTTGATGGTAAAGCATTGTTCAAAATCACTGCTAAAGCACCAGACCTAGTCCAACGTAACGCAGATAATCAGTTTACAGAGGAATATGTCCATTACTTTGCTAAGCCAAAAGCCCATGAAGGTGATGTTTATTACGATTTCAATGACCTTGTAAAAGCTATGCAGGACAATCCTACTGGTACCTTTAAGCTTGGTAGCAGTATGAATGCAAGTAACGTTCAACCAGCTGGCAAGTCTTATGTAACCAATGCCTTCAAGGGAACATTGGAAAGTACAGAAGGTAATAAATTTGCCATCCATAACATTACGAGACCATTGTTTGGTAACATTGAAGGTGGTACTGTCAAGAATCTCTTGCTTGAAAATGTCAACATTGACATGCCTGGATTTGATCGAGTAGCACCAATCGCAGGTGTCATCAAAAATAATGCAACTGTTGAAAATGTTAAAGTAACAGGTAATGTTGTCGGGGGCAACGATGTAGCTGGTATTATCAATAAAATTGATGGTAGTGGTAAGGTAAGTAATGTTGCCTTTATCGGTAAGATTCATGCTGCTGGAAACAAAGGTTGGTACTTAGCGGGTGTTCTAGGTGAAAACTGGAAAGGTATCGTAGAAAAAGCTTACGTTGATGCTGAAATTACTGGTAACAAGGCAAAAGCTGCAGGATTAGTTTATTCTTCTCAAAATGGTGGAGATAACAATACACTAGGAAGAGAAGGTGTCCTTAGAAATTCAGTTGCTAAAGGTTCGATCGAGCTGAAAGAAGCCGTTCAATCAGGTGGCTTGCTGGGTACTAACTGGGCCTTGGGTGCTATTGAAGACAACATCACCATGATGAAAGTCAAAACTGGTGAAATGGTCTTCGGTCACTCGGATATTGACGCTGATGATTACTTCACCTATTCAAGAACAAAACGTAACTTCAGTGTTGAGGGTGTAAGTGAGGGTAATAAATCTTATAAGAATTCTCGCAAGATTCCTAGCATCTCACAAGAAGAAGCTGACAAGAAGATTGAAGCGATGGGAATCACTGCTGATAAATTTGAAAGCACCAAACCTGTTGAAGACAAACTCAATAACATTGTCAACAAAGCTGATCAATACAAAACAATCGATGGTTACGACGCTTCTCGTGAACTTGCCTACCGTAATATCGAAAAATTGCAACCATTCTACAACAAAGAGTGGATTGTTAACCAAGGAAACAAATTGGCGGCTGATAGTCCTCTCTTGACCAAGGAAGTCTTGTCTGTTACTGCCATGAAGGGCAATGCCTTTGTGACAGAATTGGCTGACGCTGACCATATTATGGTTCATTATGGTGATAAGACTAAAGACATCTTTACTGTTTCACCGAAAGACTCTAAGGTCAAACAAGTCAAAGAGTACAGCATTGCTGAACTTGGAGAAGTTGTTTACACTCCAAACATGGTTGACAAAGACCGTAGCGATCTTATCAATGCTATCGTTGAAAAATTAAGCCCAGTAGAATTGCAATCAGATCCTATCTACACACACCTAGGTAGAACAGGACCAAATAAAGTTAACGCTATAAAAGATCTTTACCTAGAAGAAAGCTTCAAAGAAGTCAAGGATAATCTGGCTAAATTTGTGAAACAGTTGCTTGAAAATGAAGACCATCAATTAAACACAGATGAAGCTGCTAAACGTGCCTTGATCAAGAAGATTGATGACAACAAGGCTGCTGTTCTTCTTGGTTTGTCTTACCTCAATCGTTACTACGGAGTTAAGTTTGATAACTTCAATATCAAGCAACTCATGTTGTTCAAACCAGACTTCTATGGTAAAAATGTAAATGTGTTAGACTTCTTAATCAAGATTGGTTCCAAAGAAAATATCATTAAAGGTGATAGAACTTTAGAAGCTTATCGCGAAACTATCGGTGGAGTTATCGGTATAGGCGAGTTAAACAGTTTCTTAGACTATAATATGCGTCTATTCACAAATGATACAAACTTGAACGATTGGTTTATCAAAGCTACCAAAGACAATGTTTATATCGTTGAACCAGCAACAACAACTCCTGAGTTTGCTGATAAGAAACACAGAGCTTATGAAGGCTTAAACAATGATATGCACGGTAAGATGATCTTGCCACTCTTGAACTTGAAAGATGCTCATATGTTCTTGATTTCAACTTACAATACAATGGCTTATAGTTCATTTGAGAAATATGGTAAGTATACTGAAGCGGAACGTAATGCCTTCAAAGCTGAAATCGATAAAGTTGCAAAAGGGCAACAAAATTATCTAGACTTCTGGTCACGTCTATCAATCGATAAAGTTCGTAATCAACTCTTGAAGAGCAATAACATGGTTCCAACCCCTGTTTTAGATAACCAAAACTATAAAGATATTAGTACTGATAAATACGGTCACACTAATAGTGGTAAAGATGTTGCTCCTATTCGTGAATTATACGGACCTACAGGACGTTACCATGCAACAGACTGGCGTATGGGAGCGGTAGCTCGTGTTTATGCCAATCCATATAAAGATGACTCTGTCTTCTTCATGGTTACCGATATGATTAGTGACTTTGGTATTTCAGCCTTTACCCACGAAACAACTCACGTAAATGACCGTATGGTTTATCTAGGTGGCTCAAGACACCGTGAAGGAACAGATCTTGAAGCATTTGCACAAGGAATGTTGCAAACTCCATCCGTATCAAATCCAAACGGTGAATATAAAGCCCTAGGTCTCAATATGGCTTATGAACGTCCAAATGATGGAAATCAATGGTATAACACCAATCCAAATGATCTGAAATCACGTGACGAAATTGATCGTTACATGAAGGGCTACAATGACACCCTCATGCTTCTGGATTACCTGGAAGGAGAGGCTGTCCTCGATAAGGCAAATCAAGATTTGAACAATGCTTGGTTCAAGAAGGTTGATAAGCAATACAGAGGAAATAACACCAAGAACCAATTCGATAAGGTTAGACCTTTAAGTGATGAGGAAAAAGCTATTCCTTTACGCACAGTAGATGACTTAGTAACCAATAACTTTATGACTAACCGTGGTCCAGGTAACAGAGTTTATAATCCTACTGACTTTGATTCTGCTTATGTGAACGTTCCAATGATGTCTGGTATCTATGGTGGTAACACAAGTGAAGGTGCTCCTGGAGCGATGTCATTTAAACACAATACCTTCAGAATCTGGGGTTACTATGGCTACGAAAAAGGATTCTTAAACTATGCATCTAATATGCTAAAAGCTGAATCTAAGAAAGCTGGTAAAGAGACTCTAGGTGATGACTTCATCATTAACAAGATTTCTGAAGGAAAATTCAACAATCTTGAAGATTGGAAGAAAGCTTATTTCAAAGAAGTTGTGACAAGTGCCAAAAATGGAATTCAATCTATTGAAATTGATGGTAAAACATACAATAGCTATGAAGACTTGAAACGCGCATTTGCTGAAGCAGTTGATAAAGATAAGGCTACTCTAAGTAACGGATCTGTTAAATTTGACAATACCGTATCACTTAAAGAAAAAGTCTTCAAGAAACTTCTTCAACAAACAGATAGCTTTAAAACTTCAATCTT
The DNA here is from genome assembly GCF_058200215.1 of Streptococcus sp. SCPM-O-B-15304 (M98). Lineage (NCBI taxonomy): Bacteria > Bacillati > Bacillota > Bacilli > Lactobacillales > Streptococcaceae > Streptococcus > Streptococcus sp. SCPM-O-B-15304 (M98). The sequence goes on from NZ_JBYQGQ010000002.1 coordinate 29,799, forward strand.
TAAATAATCCAAAGCTCTCATCTGCTTATTAGCAGGTGGGAGTTTTTGGATTTCCAAGAGTTTTAAGAATTTTCCAAACAGATTCCAAGTATTTTTAGCAAGGTAGGTATATAATAGAACTATAAAGCCGATATCTATATTCATATGATAAACGAGGAAGGTGATGAAGATGAAAACATGGCAAGCAACTGTATTGGTCTGCACTAGTTTGTTTTGTCTATCAGCTTGTAAAAATCAGACAACAAGCGAGGCTGATAAACAAAATGGAGACAAACAAGCGCAAGTTAGCTCTCAGGTAGCAAAAAACGGAGAAGCAGTTCCAGACTTTGAGCTTATGGGAGTTGATGGGAAAACCTATCATCTATCTGATTATAAGGGTAAAAAGGTCTATCTCAAATTTTGGGCATCTTGGTGCTCTATTTGTCTAGCCAGCCTCCCTGATACCGATGAGCTGGCTAAAGAAGAAAGCGATGACTATGTTGTTTTGACAGTCGTTTCTCCTGGTCAAAAAGGCGAGCAAGCAGAAGAAGGCTTCAAGAAATGGTATCAGGGCTTGGACTATAAAGATTTACCAGTATTGCTAGACCCTTCGGGACAACTTTTGGCGAGTTACGGAGTTCGTTCTTATCCGACTCAGGCCTTTATTGATAAGGAAGGTAGACTCGTTAAGACCCAGCCAGGCTTTATGGACAAGGAAACTATTTTACAAACGCTAAAAAGCATATATTAGAGGCTCATCATGAATGATAAATTAAAAATAATTGTATTCATAGGAATCATCATTTGCATTATTATTGGAATTTTATTTCTTTTGGAAAAAAGGAGCGCAAGCTACACAGATACCACTCAAATCGAGAAGGCAGCAGTTAGTCAAGGACAAAAGGCCAAGAAAAAAACTGAGCCAAGTAAAGATGCTGACTTACATGAAATCTATCTAGCAGGAGGTTGTTTCTGGGGAGTCGAAGAGTATTTTTCACGAGTAGTGGGTGTGACAGATGCGGTCTCTGGCTATGCGAATGGCAGAGGAGAAACAACCCAGTATGAATTGATCGGCCAAACTGGACATGCTGAGACTGTTCATGTGACCTATGATGCCAATCAAATCTCTTTAAAAGAAATTTTGCTCCATTATTTCCGCATTATCAATCCAATCAGTAAAAATAAGCAGGGAAATGATGTGGGGACTCAGTACAGAACAGGAGTCTACTATACAGATGAGAAAGATTTAGAAGTCATCAATCAAGTTTTTGACCAAGTTTCTAAGAAGTACGACCAACCTCTAGCGGTTGAAAAGGAAGCCTTAAGAAATTTTATCGTGGCTGAAGATTACCACCAAGACTATCTCCAGAAAAACCCTAATGGATATTGTCATATCAATGTCAATCAAGCAGCCTATCCTGTCATTGATGCGAGTCAATATCCAAAACCGAGCGACGATGAATTGAAAAAAATTCTCTCTCCTGAGGAGTATGCAGTGACTCAAAACGGTCAAACAGAACGTGCCTTTTCTAATCGTTATTGGGATAAATTCGAAGCAGGTATATATGTGGATGTAGCGACTGGCGAACCCCTCTTTTCTTCGAAAGATAAATTTGAATCGGGTTGTGGTTGGCCTAGCTTTACCCAGCCTATCAGTCCAGATGTTGCGACCTATAAGGAAGACAAGTCTTATAATATGGTCAGAACAGAAGTCAGAAGTCGAACAGGGAATTCTCACCTAGGACATGTCTTTACAGATGGGCCTAAGGACAAGGGAGGTCTACGCTATTGTATCAATAGTCTATCCATCCGCTTTATTCCTAAGGAACAAATGGAAGAAAAAGGTTATGGCTATTTGTTGGAATATGTTGAGTGAACGTGATATTCTTAAAAAGAGTTTACTAAAAATGTTTTAGATTCATATTTGATTTTTTTAGAAGTGTTTACTTTAATATTTGAAGTCTAATTGCTCTTAAATAAAGATATTTTTAAATAAAAGAAAAAAATTATCAAAAAACGATAAAAAAGTGTTGCATTTCAAAAAAATTATGCTATACTAGATATATCGATAAACAATAATAAGTTTTCGAGTAGTAACAAAAAGAGCTCATTTGTTGCTAAAACTAAAAATATTTTATAAAAGAGGAAATCATCATGAAAAAAACTACATCAACTAAAATCGTAAACTTTACTAAATCACTTGTTACACTAGGCTCTAATTTCGGAATCTTTACCCTCAGTTTCCTTAGCATCTCATCTTTAGTTCTTCTCCTTGGTCAATTTGATATCAGCCAACTAATGCCCGAAGGTGGGGAGGTAACAAGGTCAGGCTACGAAGCGTGGGGAGGGGTTAATGCCTTTGTTCTAACCTTTGTTGCTGGTAATACACTTCTGACTTATGGCCTTATCAAATTAAAACAGTTTGCTAAGAACTTTAAAGAAAGTGATCTTTTTAAAAATACAACCATTTCATTCTTGAAAAAGGGTGCAGTTTTAATGACTGTAGTAGGAGCAATCCAAGGTATTACAGAACTAATTTTGAATCCTGCCCACATCATTTTTAACTTCTCAATTGCAGCCTTCTTATTCATTGCTAGCTTAGTTCTTGCTTCTATCAAGAATCAATTTTCAAATAAAGTAGCATAAGACATGCACGTAAAACTTACTAATATTGTATAATATAGTAGAGATTAGAAACGAGGTTTTGAAATTAATGTCTAAGAAAAATTCCTACTTACCATATGCTTTAGGTTTTATTAATATCCTACTTTTCATTTTTGGAATATCTTTGGTTATATCTATTCTTCTAACTGTTTTCAATGTAACTGAGATTAACCTCTTTAACCTTGGGACTATTTCCTTAAAACCTGATATGGTAAATACTTCAATACTAGTGAGTGCTTTGTCCTTTATCAATAGCTTTATCATTCTGTTTGTACTATTCTGTGTTAGACAGTTCTTCCAAAATATTATTCATGAACAGATTTTTACAGTTCATAATGTCAAACTTGCTAATCGTATTTCTCTATCACTTTTTATTGCTTCATTTCTTGGAGATGGTATTTTGACACTCAATGGTTATTCATTTCTGAATATAACTTTCATGGTTACTGCTCTCGTTGTTTGGACAATTGGTAAAGTCCTTGAAAAAGCAAACGAAATTGCAGAAGAAAATGAGTTTACAATATAGAGAAAGGAGATTATACCGTGATTGTCATTAATCTAGATGTCGAATTAGCAAAGAAAAAAATGCGTTCAGGAGATTTAGCAGAACGAATTGGTATTACTCCTGCAAATCTTTCCATACTGAAAACAGGTAAGGCTAAAGCTATACGTTTTTCAACGCTAGAAGCCATTTGTAAAGAACTGGGGTGCCAGCCAGGTGATATATTGGAATATGTGCCAGATTAAAAAAGTGGTTCAGCATAAGCTGAACCTTTTTTATTCAAAAAATGTTCGATTTATCTCAAAAATATTTTGTAAAAAAATCAACAAAATATTATAATAAGATTATGAAAACGGAATAAAGGAGATGTCTTTAAGGACAAGAACAAAGCTGACATGGAAGATAGAAAAAAGCTACAAAAATTTGCCATTCGTAAACTGAGCATGGGAGTGGGCTCGGTATTGATTGGACTTGCCTTCATTGGAGGAACACTTGAACCGAAACTGGTTCAGGCTGATGAAACCAAGCAAGTTTCCTTTCATTACTTAGCAGAATCGGAGTTGACAGCTGCTGAACGTGAACTCATTCACCATGAATTACCACAAGATTTGAGCCAAGATAACTATTATCTAGTTTATCGCAAGCAGGGACAAGCCATCTTACCTCAAACTGGATCTATCAGCTTCCCCTTGGCTGGTGTTGGTCTTTTGACTGCTAGTTTGGTGGTTTTCCTATTTTCAAAGAAAAAACCTTCTAAGATAGTTGGAGTGTTATTGATTGCTTCTGTAGGTAAGAGTTTATTACTACCTTATCAAGTATTTGCTTTTGAACACAAGGACTTGCTAGCTTATGATCAAGCTCAAACTATTGTGTCTGCAGATGGTTTCTCTCAAGGGATTATTGACATTAAAGGCTATGACTATATTGGCTATTTATTAGAGTCAGATTTAAGAGGAACAGGGCAAGATCTAACATCTAGTGAAAATTCAGAAATTCCTGCAAAACCAGTAAATCAAGCAGCTATTCATGAAATTCCTGAATTCATAGGTGGCGTATCGGGCGAATCCTTGGTTGAGCCAACAAAACCAACATTTGAAGGAGGAGTCAATGGCCCAGGTACAGTAGCCGAAGCCTTACCAGAGTATACCCCAGAATTGAGTAGTCAAAGTGGCGTACCAGAAGTCCACGACAAACCAGACTTCACAGGCGGTGTATCCGGCGACTCCTTGGTTGAGCCAACAAAACCAACATTTGAAGGAGGAGTCAATGGCCCAGGTACAGTAGCTGAAGCCTTGCCAGAGTATACCCCAGAATTGAGTAGTCAAAGTGGCATCCCAGAAGTCCACGACAAACCAGACTTTACAGGAGGCGTATCCGGCGAATCCTTGGTTGAGCCGTCAAAACCAACATTTGAAGGTGGAGTCAATGGCCTAGGTACAGTAGCTGAAGCTTTACCAGAGTATAAACCAGAATTTAGCAGTCAAAGTGGCGTGCCAGAAGTCCATGACAAACCAGACTTTACAGGTGGCGTATCCGGCGAATCCTTAGTCGAGCCGTCAAAACCAACCTTTGAAGGTGGAGTCAATGGCCCAGGTACAGTAGCTGAAGCCTTACCAGAGTATGAAGGTGGTGCATTTCCAGTTGATACTCTGAAACAGGAACATACTGAGTTCACAGGCGGTGTATCAGGCGAATCCATAGTTGAGCCAACAAAACCAACATTTGAGGGTGGAGTCAATGGCTCAGGTACAGTGGTCGAAGCCTTACCAGATTATGAAGGTGGTGCAGTCCCAGTTGATACTCTGAAACAGGAACATACTGAGTTCACAGGCGGTGTATCAGGCGAATCTTTAGTCGAGCCGTCTAAACCAACATTTGAAGGTGGAGTCAATGGCCCAGGTACAGTAGCTGAAGCTTTGCCAGAGTATACCCCAGAATTGAGTAGTCAAAGTGGCGTCCCAGAAGTCCATGACAAACCAGAGTTTACAGGTGGCGTATCAGGCGAATCCTTAGTCGAGCCGTCAAAACCAACATTTGAAGGTGGAGTCAATGGCCCAGGTACAGTATCTGAAAGCTTACCAGAGTATGAAGGAGGCGCAGTTCCAGTTGATACTCTGAAACAGGAAATCCCAGAGTTTACAGGCGGCGGATCAGGTGACTCCTTAGTCGAGCCAACAAAACCAACATTTGAGGGTGGTGTTAATGGCCAAGGAGCAGTAGCTGAAACCTTACAAGACTATGAAGGAGGTGCAGTTCCCGTTGATACTTTGAAACAGGAAATCCCTAGCTATAGTGGTGGTGTGAATGCTACTGAAGCGCTGATTCAGGATACAAACCCGACTTTACATATTGAAGTCCGAAAAGAGTTGATTCCTAAACAAACTAGGGAAAAGATTGATCCAGACATGCTTGTCGGTGAAACAAGAATTGAGCAAGTCGGTCAAGATGGTGAGAAAGAGATTGTTACCAGCTATGAGGAAAAAGATGGGAAACGTATTTCAGAGCCGAAAGAAACAACACGGATTTTAAGAGAAGCTAAAGATCAGGTTATCATCCGTGGCAGTAAGGAAAAAGAAGAAATTAAACCTGAACCTGTCCTAACTCTTTCAACTATTACTGGAAATTCGATGGGCCGTTCAGCTCGCTTAAGTTATAACTTGGAGAAGGCAGATGGCGTTACCGTCTCAAAAATTAGTGCCACTATCAAAGCCAAGGGGTTAGAGGATCAGACTCTTGATTTAACGAGTGAACAGCTGGAAGCAACAGTTGACAATCTAAAACTCTACACGGATTACACCATATCTACAAAGATGGTCTTTAATCGTGGTAAGGGTGAGGAGAGCGCTCTGCTTGAGGAACAAAATCTCCGTTTAGAGCTTAAAAAGCTAGAAATAAAAGACGTCAAGGAAACAAGTCTTATCAAGGTTGACAATGGCAGAGAGACTGAGATTCAACAATTGGCGGAAGCACCAAGGAATTTGGAAAACTACTATCTCAAGGTTAGTTCTAAAGTTCATAAGACTAGCCGTTTAGCCATCAAGTCTATTCAAACTGAGAGAATTAATGGAAAAGACTATTACAAGGTGACTGCTGAGGCAACTGACTTGATTCAACGTAATGCTCAGAAAACCTTTGAAGAAGGCTACAGTTACTACTTGGCTAAGTCAAGTGCTGATTCTCCTACGATTTCTGGTGTAAAAGAATACGCTTATCAGGATATCCAAGATTATGATAGTCGCCATGATCAAGCCTATCGAAACCTTGAAAAATTGCAACCTTTCTACAATAAAGAATGGATTGTAAATCAAGGAAACAAGCTGGATCTTGATCACAATCTAGCCAAGAAAGAGGTAGTCTCTGTTATTGCCATGAAAGGGAAAGACTTTGTGACAGACCTTTCAGTGGCAGACCATATCATGGTTCATTATGCAGACCAGACCAAGGATGTATTTGCAATTACCTCGCAAAATTCTGGCTTGACTGCTATTAAGGAATACAAGATTGCTGACTTGGATGTGCTGTATACTCCAGATATGCTGGTTAAGGACCGTTCAGCCCTAGCCAAGGACCTGACCTCAATCCTGAAAACAGTGGACTTACAGTCTGATGGGGTTTATCGAATCCTAGATGATCAAACCACCAGCCTTGATAAGAAGGTTGAGGCCGTGAAGAATTGGTATCTAGAAGAAAGCTTTGCAGAGGTCAAAGCGCAGCTGGGAACTCTGGTTGATAAGTTACTCACCAATCTAGACTATCAGTGGAACGATTCACCTGCTAGCATGGCTTCCTTGAAGCAGAAAGTTCAGGATCATCAGTCAGCTATCATGCTGGGTTTTGCTTATCTCAATCGCTATTACGGTATCCGATTTGCCGATTACAATCTGAAAGAACTCATGCTCTTTAAACCAGATTTTTATGGCCAAAATGTGGATATCTTAGATCGGTTGATTGAACTCGGTTCAAGAGAAAATAACCTAAAAGGCGACCAGACTCATGAAACCTTTGCAAGAGTCCTAGCCAAAGATACAAAATCTGAAGATTTACATGCCTTCTTAAACTACAACAGACAGTTGTTGACGACTGACAAGGATATGAATGACTGGTTTGTGAATGCCACTAAGGGCCATGTGTACATAGCAGAGCGAGCTTCGAAGAATCAAGAAATTGCCAATCGGAAGCATCGAGCTTATGACAATCTTAATAACTGGTTACATCGCAATATGATTCTCCCTTTGTTGAATGTGAAGAAGGCACAGATGTTCCTGATTTCCAACTACAATACCATTACCTTCGGATCAGCTGATAAATCTGGCAAAAACATAGACCAGATGAAAGCTGACATTGACCTAGTCGCGGACCGTCAGTTGACTTACTTGGACTTTTGGTATCGACTTGCCGCTGATGATGTCAAAGACCGTATGGTTAAGAGTGACTTTAATGTAGCTACACCAGTTTGGGAAGGCTATCGCGTTGATGGACGTGGCTGGGTAGAGCGTTATGGACATACAAGTGGTATGGCAGACTACGCGCCAATTCGTGAAGTATTTGGGCCAGCAGGTCGCTACTATAAGGACAATAAGCTAGGAGCTTATGCCTCTATCTATCCTAATATCAATGCCAGAGATGCTGTTCATTTTGTAGAAATAGATATGATGAGTGAGTATGGTTTGTCTGTCTACACCCATGAGACAACTCACGTCAACGATCGCATTGTCTATCTGGGTGGCTACAAACACCGTGAAGGAACCTATGTGGAAGCCTATGCTCAGGGCATGCTCCAGTCGCCAGCTGAGGAAGGTCATCAGGGTGAGTACGGCGCTCTTGGTCTCAACATGGCTTATATGCGACCAAATGATGGGGACCAATGGTACAATCCTGATCCAACCAAGTTGCAAACACGCCAGCAGATTGACCACTACATGAAAGGCTATAATGAGGCCTTGATGCTTCTAGATTATCTGGAAGGAGAACGAGTTCTCGCTAAGAATGATCTGGCTTTGAAGAAGGCTTGGTTCAGCAAGATGACCAAGCAGATGCGCTATCAGGACCAGGATAATAAACTCCTTGCTCCTAACCAGTGGGACTATGTCCGTCCATTGACGGATGAGGAAGCCAAGACTCAGCTAAATTCTGTAGATGACCTAATCAAACATAACATCATCACCAATAGGCATTATCAGGGAACTTACCGACCAGAAGACCTCAAGACAGCTTATGTCAATGTCAAGATGGTGGATGCTATCTACGGTGGAAATACAAGTCAGGGAGCTCCTGGAGCCATCTCCTTCAAGCATAATGCCTTCCGTATGTGGGGTTATTATGGTTACGAAAATGGTTTCCTAGGCTATGCTTCTAATAAATACAAGGATGAGGCACTTAGCGAAGGGCATGACACCCTTGGGGATGATTTCATTATCCAGAAGGTTTCGAAAGGCAAGTTCCAGAACTTGGAAGAATGGAAGAAGGCCTGGTTTGACGCTATTATTGCCAAGGCAAAACGAGGAATCCATAGTTTTGAAATTGATGGTCAGCAAATTGATTCTTATGAGAAATTGCAAGATTTGTTTGACCAAGCAGTAGAAACGGATTACCGAAACTTCAAGTATGGAGGCTCAGTTGCCAATTATACAGTAGCGCTGAAGAAAAAAGTCTTCCAAAAACTATTGCAGGTGACAGATGCATTTTCATCTGAACTCTTTCCTAAAGGATAGATAAAAAGTCGGTGTGATAAAAGAGGATGCTATGTTCAGATTTTCTTAGAAAGTGACATCTACTTTATCATTCTCAAAGAATAAAATTGCCAGATCTCCTGTTGGGGTCTGGCTTTTATGGTATACTTAGGATATGCATAGAAAAACAGTGATTGATTTTAGGGCTTTGGGGGAGAGATACACCTTTACCCAGCCTATCAAAGAGTTAAAAACCAGAGATTTAGCAGAAGTAACAGACTTGTTAGCTCAAGTGGAAAGCTACCAAGAACAGGGCTATTATGTGGTGGGTTATGTCAGCTATGAGGCTGCGCCAGCTTTTGAGGAGAAGTTGGTGGTTCACGAGGGTTCCTTGTTAGGAGAGTATCTCCTCTATTTCACTATTCATGACAGCGTTGAAAAATCTAGCATTCCTCTGACTTATGAGGAGGTGGCTTTGCCATCAAACTGGCAGGAAGTAACATCTGCAGAGGACTATGAAAAGGCGATTGCTCAGATTCACCATCATTTGCGACAGGGCGATACTTATCAGGTCAATTATACTGTTCAACTCAAGCAGGAGTTGTCTGCCAATCCTTTTGCTATCTACAATCGTATGGTGGTAGAGCAGGAGGCAGGTTACAATGCCTATGTTGAACATGACGACATGGCAGTAATTTCCATGAGTCCAGAACTCTTTTTTGAACAAAATGATCGTGAATTGACAACTCGTCCTATGAAGGGGACGACTAAACGGGGTCTGAATGACTATGAAGACTTGCAAGAGGCAGTTTGGTTAGAACAGGATCCTAAAAATCGCTCAGAGAATATGATGATTGTGGACCTCTTGCGCAATGACATGAATCGTCTGTCTGAGGTGGGAAGTGAGCATGTGGAACGTTTATGTCAGGTGGAACAGTATTCAACGGTTTGGCAGATGACTTCGACCATCAAGAGTCAGTTACGACCGGATGTTGACCTAGTTGAAATCTTCCGATCGCTCTTTCCATGTGGTTCTATTACAGGAGCTCCCAAGATAGCGACCATGGAAATTATCAAGAACTTGGAACTACAAGCTAGAGGAGTTTACTGTGGAACTGTTGGCCTCCTACTTCCCAATGGACGACGGATTTTCAATGTGGCTATTCGAACCATTCAACTGCATGGAGGGCAAGCCATCTATGGTGTCGGAGGTGGCATCACTTGGGATAGTACTTGGGAGTCAGAATACCGTGAAGTCCATCAAAAAGCAGCTGTTCTTTATCGAAAACAGCCTCGTTTTCAGCTGATTACGACAGGGAAAATCAGCCAGAAGAAATTACTCTTTGAAAAAGAGCATCTAGAAAGACTACAAAGGGCTAGTCGTTACTTTGCCTTTCCATTTGATGAAGCTGGTTTGAGACAAGAAATAGAGAAGGAGTGTCAGGCTTGTGACCTCCATCAAGATTACCGTTTGCGAATCAGTCTCAATAAGTCTGGAGAAATAGAAATTGATCGACAAGTATTGACACCACTTAGTTATAGCTTCTGTCAGGCTAAACTTTGTCTGCAAGAAGCTGATTTGCAGCAGGCCTTTACCTACTTTAAGACGACACACCGACCACATTTGACAATGGGAGAGCAGGAAATCATCTATTACACTGTTGATGGAAAATTGCTTGAAACCTCTATTGGCAATCTGGTTTTGAAAATGAATGGCAAGCTCTATACACCGCCAAGTCAACTAGGTCTTTTACCAGGGATTTATCGTCAACATTTGCTTGAAAATGGGCAAGTAGAAGAGAAAATTCTGACTTTAGCAGATTTGAATCAAGCAGAAGCTATCTATGGCTGTAATGCAGTCAGAGGCTTGTATGAATTGTCAGTAAAGGAGAACTAATTGAAACTCGTATTTTTACACGGTTTGGGACAGTCAGCAGATAGTTGGAAAGAAGTTAAGGATTTGCTGGCAGATTATCCCTCTGAAGCCCTGGACTTATTTCCTTCAGGAGTTGGGACCTACCAAGAAGCCAAGGAACGCATTTATCAGCACTTATCAAAGGAAACAGAACCTTTTGTCTTAGTTGGCTTATCTTTAGGGGCTGCACTTGCATTGGAGCTTTCAAGTTTTGAGATACCAAATCTTCAGGCCTTGGTTTTGTCAGGATGTCCACTGAAATTAGCAGGTAGCATTCCTTTTTACATTCAGTTGCTGATATTTAAATTGCTTCCTAAGAGGATATATGAGAAACAGGGAGCGGATAAGGCTCTTATGGTTGGAGTTTCTGAGGAATTAAAAACACTTGATTTAAGAGAGATTGCACGGAATTGTCCCTATCCAAGCTTGTTAATTTGTGGTAGTCAGGATAAGCCTAATCTCAGTTCAATGAAAGCTATTCAAGAACTGATGCCAGATTCTCAGTTTGAGATCATCCCTGACGGCCCTCATGTCTTGAATAAGGCAAAACCAAAAGAGTTTGCAGAATTAACCAGAAGTTTTCTTGAATTGCTGAAACAAGTTTGATAAAATAATATTGAGATTGATATTATAATTTTAGGAGAAAATCATGAACAAACGTCATCTATTAAAACTAGGCCTAGCTTCTTTACCTGTCCTAGCTTTGTTTTTACAACCTGTTGTGGCAGATGAAAGTATCCATTTTTCAAGCTGTAAGGAAGCTTGGGAGAATGGTTATGCGGATATTCATAAGGGAGAACCAGGTTATTCTGCTACCCTGGATAAGGATCATGATGGGATCGCTTGTGAATCGAAGAATGCGCCTCAGGGAGTTTTAAAAGAGAAAAAGACGAGTGCATCTCAAGCTAACAACAATGTAGCACCAAATAGTGCAGCACCAAATAGTGCAGTACCTGCTCCTAGTGCAGCAGCTGTAAGTGGCTGGGTTCGTCAGAATGGATCTTGGTACTATTTTTCTGAAAATGGAAATCCAGTAACAAATACTTGGCAGGGGGCTTACTACCTCAAATCAGATGGAAGAATGGCTGAGAATGAGTGGGTATACGATAACTATTACCAAGCCTGGTATTACCTCAAATCAGATGGATCTTATGCACGCAATACTTGGCAAGGAAGTTACTACCTCAAATCAGATGGTAAAATGGCTCAGGGTGAATGGATTTATGATTCTTCTTACCAAGCCTGGTATTACTTGAAATCAGATGGATCTTATGCGCATAATACTTGGCAAGGTGCATACTACCTCAAGTCAAATGGTAAAATGGCTCAGAGTGAATGGGTCTATGACTCTTCTTACCAAGCCTGGTATTACTTGAAATCAGATGGATCTTATGCTCGCAATGCATGGCAAGGAAACTACTACCTCAAATCAGATGGTAAAATGGCAAAAAATGAGCGAGTAGATGGTGGGCGCTACTATGTAGATGCCTCTGGTTTGTGGAAACCATAGAATAGAAAAAAATTCTGGAAAGTTAATGCAAACCTTTGCACTGATGGTCAGATTTTGTTATACTAGTACTGTAAGCATTTTCAATTAAGGATAAGGAGAAGACGATGAGTCAAAAGATTATTGGGATTGACCTTGGTGGAACTTCTATCAAGTTCGCTATTTTAACGCAAGAAGGAGAAATCCAAGAAAAATGGTCTATCAAGACTAACATTTTGGATGAAGGAAGTCATATCGTAGACGATATGATTGAATCGATTCAACATCGTTTGGGCTTGCTTGGATTGTCTGCTGAAGATTTCCGTGGAATTGGTATGGGATCACCTGGTGTGGTTGACCGTGAAAAAGGGACTGTTATCGGTGCCTATAACCTCAACTGGAAAACTCTTCAACCAATCAAAGAAAAAATGGAAAAAGCCTTGGGTATTCCATTCTTCATTGACAACGACGCCAACGTGGCAGCTCTTGGTGAGCGTTGGATGGGTGCTGGTGAAAACCAACCAGACGTTGTCTTTATGACACTTGGTACAGGTGTTGGTGGCGGTATCGTAGCAGAAGGTAAATTACTCCACGGTGTTGCTGGTGCTGCAGGTGAACTTGGACATATCACAGTTGACTTTGACCAACCAATCGCATGTACGTGTGGTAAAAAAGGCTGTCTTGAGACAGTAGCTTCAGCAACAGGGATTGTCAACTTGACTCGTCGTTATGCAGATGAATACGAAGGCGATGCAGAGTTGAAACGTTTGATTGATGACGGAGAAGAAGTAACAGCTAAAACTGTCTTTGATTTGGCAAAAGAAGGGGACGACCTTGCTTTGATCGTTTACCGTAACTTCTCACGTTACTTGGGTATTGCATGTGCCAACATCGGTTCAATCCTTAACCCATCAACAATTGTTATCGGTGGAGGGGTATCAGCTGCAGGAGACTTCCTTCTCCAAGGCGTGCAAAAGGTTTATGATGAAAATACCTTCCCACAAGTTCGTACAACCACTAAGCTGGCTCTTGCCACTCTAGGAAATGACGCTGGAGTTATCGGAGCAGCATCACTTGTATTGCAATAAATAAACATAAAAAGGAGAAAATTGCTTTCCGTAAGCGAGTGATTTTCCTCCTTTCTTTTTTTATGCTATACTAGTTAAGACAATAATTGAGGTGAGAGTAAATGACAAAAGCAGACACGATTTTTAAAGAAAATATCGAGCGAATTCTCAATGAAGGAGTCTTTTCAGAACAAGCTCGTCCCAAGTATAAGGATGGAACAGTAGCTAACTCCAAGTACATCACAGGTGCTTTTGCGGAGTACGATTTGTCTAAGGGGGAATTTCCCATCACGACCTTGCGCCCCATCGCAATCAAATCAGCCATCAAGGAAGTACTTTGGATCTACCAAGACCAGACCAATAGTTTGGAAGTACTCAATGACAAGTACAATGTTCACTACTGGAATGATTGGGAAGTGGGAGATACAGGGACAATCGGCGAACGTTATGGGGCTGTTGTTAAGAAGCATGACATCATTAACAAGATTCTCAAACAGTTAGAAGCCAATCCTTGGAACCGTCGCAATATCATCTCACTTTGGGATTATCAGGCCTTTGAGGAGACAGATGGTCTTCTTCCATGTGCCTTCCAGACCATGTTTGATGTCCGTCGAGTAGATGGGGACATCTATCTAGATGCGACCTTGACCCAGCGCTCTAATGACATGCTGGTGGCTCATCATATCAATGCTATGCAGTATGTGGCTCTTCAGATGATGATTGCTAAACACTTTGGTTGGAAAGTTGGGAAATTCTTCTACTTTATCAATAACCTTCACATTTATGACAATCAATTTGAACAAGCTCAGGAATTGCTTCGTCGTGAGCCTTCAAATTGCCAACCACGTTTGGTCTTAAATGTACCAGACAAGACCAACTTCTTTGATATTAAAGCAGAGGATTTTGAGCTGGTTGATTATGATCCAGTCAAGCCACAGTTGAAGTTTGACTTGGCAATTTAATACTCTCTGAAAATCTCTTCAAACCACGCTAGATTCCTAGTTTCCTATTTGGTTTTTATTGAGTATAAAAGAATAGAAAAAAAGAAGTTGAGAAAAAATCTCAACTTCTTTTGTTGCTTAGTGTGATACGCGACGACGCGCTGCTTTCTTACGATTTTCTTCGATGAAAGCTGCTTTTTGTTCTTCTGGTTCGATCACTTTCTTTTTAACTGCGTATACTGCACCTGCAACTGCAGCGACAGTTCCTGCAATACCTGTTACAAGACCTTTAGCGAATCCTTTAGCCATGAGTATTCCTCCTTTAACTTATAAATCAGCCAGCTACCTTAAGAGGTCGCATTTTTCTGACTGACCTTTTTGTGATATAATAATAGTAACGAAAAAATGGGAATTTTTCAAGGAAAAAAGATGAAAACAAAAATAATTGTGATTGTTGGACCGACTGCAGTTGGAAAGACAGCTCTAGCCATTGAAGTTGCTAAGCATTTTAATGGTGAAGTAGTTAGTGGAGATAGCCAACAAGTCTATCGAGGACTAGATATTGGGACAGCCAAGGCTAGTCCGGAGGAGCAGGCAACTGTCCCTCATCATTTGATTGATGTGAGAGAAGTAACCGAGTCTTACTCGGCTTTTGATTTTGTTTCAGAAGCTAAGGCGGCCATTGAGGATATTCAAAGTCGTGGTAAGCTTGCCATAATAGCTGGTGGGACAGGTCTTTATATCCAGAGTCTGCTAGAAGGATATCATTTAGGTGGAGAGACTCCACATGAGGATATTTTAGCCTATCGAGCTAGTTTGGAACCTTTTTCGGATGAGGAGTTAGCCCATCTTGTAGAGCAAACAGGCCTTGAAATTCCCCAGTTTAATCGTCGTCGTGCCATGCGTGCCTTGGAAATTGCCCATTTTGGTCAAGACTTGGAAAATCAAGAGACCTTGTATGAACCTCTGATTATTTGCTTGGATGATGAGCGTAGTCAGCTTTATGAACGGATTAACCACCGTGTGGATTTGATGTTTGAAGCTGGACTATTGGATGAAGCTAAGTGGTTGTTTGACCATTATCCAGATGTGCAGGCTGCTAAAGGGATTGGCTATAAGGAACTCTTTCCCTATTTTCGAGGGGAGCAAAGTTTGGAGGAGGCTAGTGATAGTCTTAAGCAGGCGACTCGTCGTTTTGCCAAGCGTCAGTTGACCTGGTTCCGTAACCGCATGCAGGTAATCTTTTATCAGATTGGAGAATCTGGTGTGAAAGAGCGTATTTTCAGCCAGATTGAGGAGTTTTTAAATGATTGAAACGGAGAAAAAAGAGGAGCGAGTCCTGCTGATTGGTGTTGAACTTCAGGGCATGGATAATTTTGACCTCTCCATGGAAGAACTGGCTAGTCTGGCTAAGACGGCTGGTGCAGTCGTAGTCGATAGCTACAGACAAAAACGTGAAAAATACGACTCCAAGACCTTCGTCGGTTCTGGTAAGTTAGAAGAAATAACTCAAATGGTGGATGCAGAAGAAATCACGACTGTCATCGTCAACAACCGTCTGACACCTCGACAAAATGTCAATTTAGAAGAAGTCTTGGGTGTTAAAGTCATTGACCGAATGCAGTTGATTTTGGATATCTTTGCAATGAGAGCTCGAAGCCATGAAGGAAAGCTTCAAGTTCATCTTGCTCAGCTCAAATACCTCTTGCCTCGCTTGGTTGGTCAAGGGATTATGCTTAGCCGTCAGGCTGGGGGCATTGGTTCTCGTGGTCCAGGTGAAAGTCAGTTGGAGCTCAATCGTCGTAGTGTTCGTAACCAAATCACAGATATCGAGCGTCAGCTCAAAGTCGTTGAGAAAAATCGAGCGACAGTTCGAGAAAAACGATTGGAGTCAAGTACCTTTAAGATTGGTTTGATTGGCTACACCAATGCTGGAAAGTCAACTATCATGAATACCTTGACTAGCAAGACCCAGTATGAGGCAGATGAGCTCTTTGCGACTCTGGATGCGACAACTAAAAGCATTCATCTGGGGGGCAATCTACAGGTGACTTTAACTGATACTGTTGGGTTTATTCAAGACTTACCGACAGAGTTGGTGTCCAGTTTCAAGTCGACCTTGGAAGAAAGTAAGCATGTAGACCTTCTGGTTCATGTTATCGATGCCAGCAATCCTTACCATGAGGAACATGAAAAAACGGTCCTGTCTATCATGAAAGACTTGGACATGGAGGATATTCCTCGCCTAACCCTTTATAATAAAGCGGATTTGGTGGAAGATTTCACGCCTACTCAAACGCCTTATGCATTGATTTCTGCCAAGTCTAAAGATAGTAGAGAACAGTTACAGGCTTTATTGCTAGATAAGATCAAGGAAATTTTTGAACCCTTTACTTTGCGCGTGCCTTTTTCTAAGTCTTACAAGATTCATGATTTAGAAAGTGTTGCTATCCTAGAAGAACGTGACTACCAAGATGATGGCGAAGTCATCAGAGGCTACATTTCTGAGAAAAATAAATGGAGATTAGAAGAATTTTATGACTGATATCAAATCATTAGCTCTCAAATATGGTGGCTATACAAGTCTAGACAAGGTATATTTGGACCAGCTTCTAGCTGGTAGGTCTGAAGAGGAGCAGCTAGCTCTCATCACCCCTCCACCCAGCGTAGTGAATGCCTACTTTGCAGAACTCTACCAGAAAAAGAGTCCTCAAGCTGCGACAGATTATTTTGCAGAAGTCAGCCAAGAACTGAACCTCTACAATGCTGAGCCAAGTTTCACGGAAGAAAGCAAACCCTTTATCCGTCTTAATCTGTCAGGCAAATCTTTTGGTTTTTGCTATGAGAAAGAAGGTCTGGGTCGGATTTTCTCAGAAACTGAGGAAGCAATCACAGCTGACTTGCTCTTTGAGATTGCTCAAATTTTTCCTCATCAGCTAGTTTTTGAGGAGTCTGGAAAAATTTATATGAAGGCAATCGGAGAAGAGGAAGTTGTTAGCGTGGAAAATCTCACAGCTTTGACAGATTTGGAAAGCTTGGCAGATGGTCGCAAGCGTCTCAAAGGTTATAGTCAAGAGGATTTGCTACAAGAAGCTAAAGCCTATACTGGTAAGTTTTATTATCGCTCAGAAAACCGCACCGCTATGTTATATATTGATTAATTAGAAAGTATCGAATGGACATTCAATTTTTAGGAACGGGGGCTGGTCAGCCCTCTAAAGCCCGCAATGTTTCAAGTCTCGCTCTGAAACTCTTGGACGAGATTAACGAAGTTTGGCTTTTTGACTGTGGAGAAGGAACACAAAATCGCATTCTGGAAACCACGATTCGACCACGCAAGGTCAGCAAAATCTTTATTACCCACTTACACGGAGACCATATCTTTGGTTTGCCAGGTTTTCTCTCTAGTCGTGCTTTTCAGGCTAATGAAGAGCAGACTGATTTGGAAATCTATGGACCTCAAGGTATCAAGTCATTTGTCTTGACTAGTTTGCGTGTCTCTGGTTCTCGTCTGCCCTATAAGATTCATTTCCATGAGTTTGACAAGGATTCCCTAGGGAAAATTCTCGAAACTGATAAATTCATGGTGTATGCAGAAGAGTTGGATCACACTATTTTCTGTGTCGGCTATCGTATCATGCAAAAGGATTTAGAAGGAACCTTGGATGCTGAAAAGCTCAAAGCCGCTGGTGTGCCATTTGGACCACTTTTTGGAAAAATCAAAAACGGTCAGGATGTTGTCCTAGAAGACGGCACCGAGATCAAGGCAGCAGACTATATCTCAGCACCACGCCCTGGTAAGATTATCACCATTTTGGGAGATACTCGAAAAACAGATGCTAGTGTGCGTCTTGGAGTCAATGCAGATGTTCTTGTCCATGAGTCCACTTATGGCAAGGGTGATGAGAAGATTGCCCGCAACCACGGTCACTCAACTAATATGCAAGCTGCTCAGGTTGCAGTAGAAGCAGGAGCCAAACGACTCTTGCTCAACCATATCAGTGCTCGTTTTCTTTCAAAAGATATCAGTCAGCTCAAGAAAGATGCGGCAACGATTTTTGAAAATGTCCATGTGGTTAAAGACCTAGAAGAAGTGGAAATCTAGGATCTCGAGAAAGGATAAATATGTCTACTATTCTCATTACGGGTGCTAGTGGTGGTCTAGCCCAAGAAATGGTCAAACTCTTGCCCAATGATCAATTGATTTTGCTGGGTAGAAACAAGGAAAAACTCAGTAAACTCTACGGAAATCATCCACATGCAGAATTGGTCGAAATCGATATTACCGATAGTCAAGCCTTAGAAGGACTGGTAGCTGACCTCTATCTCCGCTATGGTAAGATAGATGTCTTGATTAACAACGCTGGCTACGGGATTTTTGAGGAATTTGACAAGATCTCTAATCAAGATATTCATCAGATGTTTGAGGTTAATACCTTTGCTTTGATGAATTTATCACGTTTGGTTGCTTCTCGTATGAAGGAAATGCGAAAAGGACATATCATCAATATCGTTAGCATGGCAGGTTTGATCGCTACTGGCAAGTCCAGTCTTTACTCAGCGACCAAGTTTGCGGCTATTGGTTTTTCAAACGCTTTGCGTCTCGAACTCATGCCCTATGGTATTTATGTGACGACGGTCAATCCAGGACCGATTCGTACAGGATTTTTTGATCAGGCTGATCCGGATGGAACCTACCTTAAGTCGGTTGACCGTTTCCTACTCGAGCCAGATGCAGTAGCTAGAAAGATTGTCAAAACCATAGGAAAAAACAAGCGGGAACTCAATCTTCCAATCTTGCTGCACTTAGCCCATAAGTTTTATACCCTCTTTCCCAAGTTAGCAGATAAGTTGGCTGGAGAAACCTTTAATTATAAGTGATAAAGCTGTTCCCTTGAGGAATGGCTTTTTACTTTAATTAGGAGAAGTTGTTTATCAAAAATAATCCCTGAAAATACTGGTAGTTTATCTCTATTTGATAGTTTTGGAGTATAATTGAGATAAGAAAGCAGATTAAAGACAGAATAAACTCCGAGTCTAACATAACTAAAAGTATATCTATAGTAGAAGGTTATGAAGTCAAGATAGAAGGAGGAGGTCATGGAATTTATAGTAGCTGAGGAGGGAATTCCTCAAAATATCGGATGTCAGGGAGCCTTGATTGCATATTATGGCAGTGAGATAGAATTTCATTATGAAACCGTGCCGCCACACGGGGATGAGATTTTTTCTGCCAAGTTGCCTTTGTTAGAACTTGAACTGCCCTTTTGGATCTATGGGAGAAATCTCATATTTTTAGACGCTTACTATCTTTTAGCTGAAACTGTTAAGATAGGAACGTGGGATCCGATAACCAGTATACTCATCAACATTCATATGGGGAAATACGCCAGCCTAGACCACTGGTACAATAATATATCTATTGAGCAAGACGGTCTTGAGTTGAAAAATGATTATGATGGACAAGTCCTGACTTTGAAAACTGTTGACAATCTTCATTGGCTTGCCCTAGATGCTGTAGCAGAAGAAAGGAACTAAAAATGGCAAAGAAAAGAGTTACCTTACCAAAAGAGTTTAAAGATTTAATGGATGAAGAAAATATTGAAGCCCTTAAAGCAGTCTATGATCGTTGTGAATTAACCGCACATGATGGAAGATTTAGCTTATGTACACCACTTCATATGGGAGGAGTCCCGGATGAATTGGTTATCTGGCTGGTGGAACAGGGCTTGGATATCAATATTCCTGATTATTATGGTGCAACTCCTTTGTATCGTCAGGCAACCATGGGGAGAGATACTGTAAAACTCTTGCTTGAATTGGGGGCAGATATTGAAAAAAACAATACCTATGGGAATACACCTCTGCATGTGGCAGCTCAGTTTTTTCATCCTAAGACCGTTGCGCTTCTCTTAGAAAAGGGAGCAAAGGTCAACCCTAAGAATGATAGGGGACAAACTCCACTAGACTCCGTTCTCACTGTCTGTCGGGGAATCTATATTGCCCAAACAGCTGAAATCGCCGCAATGCTTCTGGATGCTGGTGCTAAGAAAACACCAGCTTTGAAAGAAAAGGTCGAAAATATCGGGAAGGATTTTGAGTTTCATAGAGAAGGGATCAATCCTGACTATCTAGAAGCAGCAGATAAAGGTTTAGCCAAACTTTATCGTTTGTTTGATGTCAAGCCGGTAGCCAAACGAATAACCCACGATGGAGTTTCTCCGATTCTCGTAAAAGAAGGTAGCTGGGAGGAGCAATATGAGGAACTATGGTCTTTCTTGATTCCTTCAAGTGGAGCAGCCAAAACTGTTCAGGGAGAAGTTATCCGTATACCAGGTCGAGTCCGAGATGAACTGGATCGCAATGGTGGGGTCAACTGGGACAGGGACTATAGAAAAATGCTTCAGGCTCTCCCACAATACTTGTCTCTAGGAAACTCTCTTTCAGAACAAGAATTAGAAGAAAGCAAGCAAGTTATTGCGCAAATCCATAGCAAAGAAAGCGATGATGAAGCCAGTCTAGACCGTCTGTGTCAGCTAGCTCTTATATGGATTAAGCAAAATCCTGAGCCCATTTCCCTAGAAAAAACAAGTTATAAGCGTTAAAGAGCATTGTAAGACAGATAAAATAAAGAAATCATGGTGAAATGATGCAACTAATTGACCAAGTTAAAAAAATAGAAACTTATATTTGTGAGTATTTTGAAGACTGGGATTTGGATGATCCTGTGGAAGAGGGATACCTAGATGATTATCAGAATATTTCTGGTGCTTCCGAAGAAGATCTTCAAGCCTTTGAGGAAATATTTGGCATTCGTCTACCTAGTGACTTCAAAGAGCTTTATAGCTATAAAAATGGGAGTAAATACCTCTCTATTTTACCTTGTGTAATTGACCAGAGAGAGCTGACTTTTTCTCTCATGAGTCTGCAGGAAATTGAGACTTGTAAAAAGTACTTTCAAAATAGAGATGCTCTGTTAACAGAATTTCCCGACTATTTTTCTAGTCAAGACCTAGAAAACATGCATGATAGTAGAATTAAGCCCTATCTTTTTAATAAAAAATGGCTTCCTTTTGCTCAGTATTGTGACTCTTGTTATCTTATGCTGGATTTTGATCCAGACCGAGAGGGTCAGGAAGGGCAGATTATTTGCTACATCCATGATCCTGATCAGGTAATCTATGCGGCTAAAAGCCTTACAAATTTGATTGAAGGGATAATGGAAGAAATCATATGAATGGACAAATGTATCAGATAGCCTGTATCGTGGCAGCAGCTAGGAAGGCTTTAAAAAGTGGTAAAGAAATATGCTATAAGCCTGAAAAATATACAAATAAGTTGAGCTTTCAAATTTTGCCGTCAGAAAATGGGGAAGTTATAGAACTATCTATATCTGATTGGTTTGAAAATCTTAAGGAAAAAGGTTTGAAGGACTTAAAATTATTTTGCCCTATCTCAGTAAATGACAGAGGTATTTTAGGTTTCTCCAATACGACACAGAGTTCAATTCTCTGTTTTTATAAAGATGGGAAGGCAAGTTATTTCCTACCAAATTGGGAAGCTGCTTCCTCAGGTAGGGGCTGGGATGTTACCTACACCGAGTATGAATGGGAAAGGTCTTCTCAAGACCTTCCCCACTATGAAAATAATATCGAAGAATTTAAGGACATATTGACTCGTATAGAAGATTTAGCAATTAAAATTGAATGTGACAACTTTGCCAAAGTCTTTCACTCTGCTAGAAACTTTTTGCTAGA
The DNA here is from genome assembly GCF_058200215.1 of Streptococcus sp. SCPM-O-B-15304 (M98). NCBI lineage: Bacteria > Bacillati > Bacillota > Bacilli > Lactobacillales > Streptococcaceae > Streptococcus > Streptococcus sp. SCPM-O-B-15304 (M98). The sequence goes on from NZ_JBYQGQ010000002.1 coordinate 51,779, forward strand.
CCCAGAATCTGGTAAAGGACTGGCAGAACCTCAAATTCCACCGCAACATCTAAGCATATTTAGAGCTGCAAGTGCAGCGGATGTTTTTGGAGGAATGGGCTCCTGGAATGATGAACCTGGCTGTCTGGCACAAGATAAGGGACTGGGTCAAGTATACGATGAACTTTCAGATCAATTGCTAAGAAATATTAGATCAGCCATTCTATTTGCCATCAACGAGTGGTGATGGATTAGGAGGAAGAAAATGGGGAAGCTAAAGTTAAGTCTATTGAATAAATGGGAGCTTGACAAGGATTACAATAGTGTTCTCAATTCTGTCATGTTACATGATGGTAGAGCCTTTGTCTTAACCAGTGAGAAGGAAGCTTTCAATCGCTACTGTCTGCTTGAAGTATCACCTTTGGGTGTGAAGGAGGTAGATGCTTGGGATTGTGACCATGTTTGGGAGGAAGAGGCTCTACTCTTTACAGATGGACAAAATATTGGCATCATCAAGGCTGGCAAGGAAATAGTCTATTATACTGGTGATTTATCTCATCCAGAAATCATTGCCATAAAGGATCCGCAAGGTATACTTCCTAAAAAGGCTCAAGAGAGATATTTTCAAATCGTATCAGATAGCGACCAGATACCCGTGTGTTTTGAAGATCAAGTTTATACAAACCAAGCAAGAAACTTTGCCCTTTTAGAGTTTGATAGGGAGAAAAAGCAGGCGAAGTGGACCACTTATTCGCATATTGATAAAAAAGAGTTAAATCACCACGACACGAGCTCTGATGCTTGTCCTAAAATTGATAGTATGAAATGTTGGAAGCAAGAGCTCTATGCCTTTAGCTCTGGAGAAAGTCAAACCTCTGTCAATAAATGGGGCATGGACTATTATGCTCTTGTTAAAATCTCTAGTGATGGTCGTATTATCGAAAAATTATTAGAATCTGAACATTTAAAGGCTTTAGGTAAAAAAGCTGGTGTCAATGGAATTTTTACGGATTCGCCTTATCTGATCCTGAGCCCCCTATTTAAGAATGATGATTGGAAGGGCAAGCAAAAGCTATTTTCTCTGGCAACGAGAGAATGGTGCGATATAGCCTTGCCTAGAGGAATGAGTAAACACAAGCTTCAAAATATGACAGACAACTTTTGTTTAACCTTCCTGTACGACAGAGGATTAAAAGAACTTGCCCTTTGTCGGATTGACTAGGCTGTGAGGCTGAGTTTGGGAGTTTTTTATAGATAGGTGCTGATATTTCTTGATTAGTCTACAGTATTTATTTTGAGGTGTTTTCTTGTCAAATTTGACCAAGTATTGCAAATCGAATCTTAAAATAGTATACTAGTTCTGTTAGTTATGAAAACGTTTGCGTTTTTGTTGTTGAAGATTATTTAGGAGACAATACATGGAATTAACAGCTATTTATCATAGACCAGAATCAGAGTATGCTTATCTGTACAAAGAAGGTCAGCTACATATCCGAATCAGAACCAAGAAAGATGATGTCCAGCAGGTCATCTTACACTATGGAGATCCCTTTATCTTTATCGAGGATAAGTATGAAGCCAAGAAAGAAATGACTAAAGTAACCTCCGACACTTTATTTGATTATTGGCAGGTTACAGTATCGGTTGATTTTGCACGGATTCAGTATCTCTTTGAGCTCCTTGATGAGGAAGGTCAGGGTGTTTTTTACGGTGATAAGGGTTGCGTAGAACATACTCAAGAAAACTTGGATGCTGAAGGCAATGGCTTTAAGCTTCCTTATATTCACGAAATTGACGGTTGCCAAGTTCCTGACTGGGTTTCAAATACCGTTTGGTATCAGATTTTCCCAGAACGATTTGCTAATGGAAATCCTAATTTGACCCCAGATGGAGCTCGAGAGTGGGATGCTGCCATTGCGCCTAACAGGGATGATTTTTTTGGTGGAGACTTGCAAGGGATTATCGACCATCTGGACTATCTAAAAGATTTGGGAATCACTGGACTTTACCTATGTCCGATTTTTGAAGCTACAACCAATCACAAGTATGATACGACGGATTATTTTGAAATTGACCGTCACTTTGGGGATAAGGAACTTTTTGCTAATCTAGTCGAGGAAGCTCACAAACGTGGCATCAAGATTATGCTAGATGCTGTTTTCAATCATATCGGCTACCAGTCTGCCCAATGGCAGGATGTTCTAAAGAACGGCGAAAAGTCACCATATAAAGATTGGTTCCATATCCAAGAATTCCCAGTTACTGAGGATAAACTTCAGAATCCAAGAGAACTCCCTTATCATACCTTTGCCTTTGCTAGCTATATGCCTAAGTTGAATACAGCTAATCCGGAGGTTAGGGATTATCTTTTAAGTGTTGCGACCTACTGGATTGAGAATTTTGATATCGATGCTTGGCGTTTGGACGTTGCTAATGAAATTGACCACCAGTTCTGGAGAGATTTCAGAAAGGCAGTTCTCGCTAAAAAGCCCGATTTGTATATACTAGGTGAAATCTGGCATACGTCTCAGCCTTGGCTACAAGGGGACGAATTCCATGCGGTCATGAACTATCCACTCTCTGAAAGTATCAAGGATTATTTCTTGCGTCAGCGTAAAAAGACAGAGCAGTTCATTTCAGAAATCAACAGCCAGTCTATGTACTACAAGCAACAAATCTCAGAAGTGATGTTTAACCTTCTGGATTCTCACGATACAGAGCGTATCCTCACAACTGCCAAAGGCAATGTGCAACATGTCAAGGCTGCTCTAGCTTTCCTCTACCTTCAAAAAGGGACCCCTTGTATCTATTATGGAACAGAGCTTGCATTAATAGGTGGACCAGATCCCGACTGCCGTCGTGTCATGCCTTGGGACCGTGTGTCTGAGGAAAATGACATGCTGAATTTTATGAAACAGTTGATTCAAGTCCGTAAGGAAGTGGCAAGTATGATTCAGCATGGTAATTATCGCTTGGAAGAATTGAAACCAGATGTCCTATCCTTGAAGTGGAACTACCAAGGGAAAGAAGTTCAAGCAATCTTTAATCAGTCTTCTGAGAAATATATTTTAGACAGAGATTCAGTTGATTTAGCGAGTCATTGCCAGTTTGAAGATGGTCAGCAAGTCATCTTGCCAGCTGGATTTGTAGTTTATTTAGATTCGATTTAAACCGTTTTTTAACTCCAACACATGCTTGTTTTAAACTAGAAAGGAAAGACCGATGGAAAAACTTCAAGTTTCTGAAGAATGGTTGCAAAAATACCAAGAAATCAAACATATTTTGACCTCGTCTGTCAATTACGCAGCGTGTTTCGAGATGAAAGAAATAGACGGCAAGGAAGTCTTTGTCTTAGATATGGGGGAAGTGACCTTCCCAAGTGGAGAAATTTTAGTTAGGGATCCCTTGGTCTGGCTTCGTAGGAATGAAAAACCCTATTTAGAGACCGTTCCAAAAGGAACATTTCCTCTCAAAACCTTGGTAGTTAAAATCGAAGAAGATCATTATAGGTATGTTGCAACAAGAGTTCAATTTACAGATACACTTCCAGTTGTTTACTATGAAGCTTTAACTGGTACTGAAAACCTGGATTCTGTTGAAGAAGATTCTTATTTTGGATTTTCAGTCGATGCAGGCTTAGCAACTATTGTGGATGTTGAGACAAAAAATGCCTACTGTGATTTTGAAGAAAAATGGTATCAAGAAAATCCTGAAAAAAACATCTATGATGATTTCTTTGAGGAAATTTTTGCTCAAAATGCCATAGAACATCCCCTATATCAACGAGAAGGCGGTGATTGGATTAACTTTAAAATACCACATACAGACCTGACTATTCCAATGATACAATCTGGTTTTGGAGATGGAAATTATCCTGTTTACTTTGGCTATGACAAGGATCATCAACTATGTGATGTGGTTATTGAGTATATCTATGTAGGATAAGGAGTTGGATAATGGCACTCAAGGAAGTTTATGATTATTTTCGTCACTGTGATAAGGAAACTTATCAAGTTGTCGCCTGCATGGGCAATGAACCATCGGAAGAAGATGTTCAGGATTTTGAAAATCAATACGGTATTCGTCTGCCAGAAGATTTCAGGGAATTCACCATGTCAGCTCTGGGAGGTCTCTTTATGGAAGTCAGGGAAGAGCTATGGCCAAGAGCCAAGGCTTACGATGTAGCCCCTTTTTGGACCTTCTGCCGAGGTATCAAGGTCTTGGGAATTGCAAATGGCATCCCAGACTTCCTAGACATTCGAATAAAAACTAAGGAATTACATGATTTAGGATTTGTTGACTATATTCCATTTCTATCTATCATCGGGGATGGAGATGTGATTTTCTGCTTTGATAAGGACAATCATATAGTAGCTCTAGATTGGTTTAATAGTGGCGAAACTGAAGAGCTTGAATGTGATTTTTCAGAGCTTTTGCTGCAGCAAATTGCAGAGTTAGAAGAACGTAAAGATGAGATGGTCAAGCTACTGGAAAAGGGGAAATCTAGTCAATAATCTAATAAGAAATATCAGTTTGATAGACCGTAAAAGAGGTTGGGACAAAAGATCCCGCCCTCACTTTTTATTAGCAATCAAACTTTGACGCGGTAGCTGATTGAACTTTCTGTTCGTCTTTTATACTCTTCGAAAATCTCTTCAAACCACGTCAGCGTCGCCTTGCCGTACTCAAGTACAGCCTGCGGCTAGCTTCCTAGTTTGCTCTTTGATTTTCATTGAGTATTAGACTCCAAAAAGCTCCTAATCATCCTCGCGGGGCTGGGACTACGAAATCGAGACTTTGTCTATCGATTTCCGTCCTACCGCCTTTTTTAGTAAAATCATTCACTAAATGTACATTCAGATTTTCAAAGTTTTCTACTAATTATAGAAAAAAGAATCAAAAGTATGATTTTTATGCTGCCAGTATTGAAGTTTCTTATATTATTTTATAAAATAGAAGCAAAATACTACTGAAAAAGTAGAGCGCTTACATAAAATTGGAAGCGGTTACGAATATAAGGAGGATCTTATGAGAAAAGATCATTGGAATCGAAAAAGAGTGTATAGTATCCGAAAATTTACCGTTGGAACTTGCTCTGTAGTCATCGGTACTTGCTCAGTCTTATTTGGTGCAAGTGTAGCTGGTGCAAACCCAGTTTCAGCTGATGAAACTCCAATTGCAGTTGCTGCAGAAAAAGTAGAGGATGATTCTCATAAAGAGGAACTTGGTGAAACAAGAAGTCCAGAACAGCCAGCATCAACTGAATCAGCTGCAAGTGAAGTTGCTACACCAGCTCATGCAGTTGAAAAGGCACGGGATGATCAAACTGTACAGTCAGATTCTGACAAAAAAGAGGATTCCATCTTAGATAAGAAACCTCAAGCAATTACTAAAGATCAATCTGCTCAAACGGAAAAACCGGATCTAAAACCGGCTACCAGTGAGGAGGTAAATCAATTGGTTGAGGACCGTAAAGTAGAATTTAACCAAAACTGGCATTTTAAACTTAATGCTAATGCCAAAGACGCTATCAAACCAGATGCAGATGTATCAAGCTGGAAGAAATTAGACCTTCCTCATGACTGGAGTATCTACAATGACTTCGATCACGATTCTCCTGCCCAAAACGAAGGTGGACAACTCAATGGTGGTGATGCTTGGTATCGCAAGACCTTTAAACTTGATGAAAAAGACCTTAACAAGAATGTTCGCCTGGTCTTTGATGGAGTTTATATGGATTCGCAAGTCTATGTAAACGGTCAGCTAGTTGGTCACTATCCAAATGGTTACAACCAATTCTCTTATGACATCACTGATTATCTCAATAAAGATGGTCGTGAGAATGTCGTGGCTGTACATGCGGTCAACAAACAACCAAGTAGCCGTTGGTACTCAGGAAGTGGTATTTACCGCGATGTTACCCTTCAAGTCACAGATAAGGTTCATGCTGAGAAAAATGGAACAACTATCTTAACACCAGACCTTGAAAAACAACAAAATGGTAAGGTTGATACTCATGTAACAAGTAAGATCGTCAATACAGATGACAAAGATCATGAAATTGTTGCTGAATACCAAATTATTGAACGAAATGGTCAGGCTGTAACGGACGCAGTTCGTACAGATAGCCAAGTCTTGAAAGCTCATCAATCAACTAGTTTGAATGCTATTTTGCAAGTTGAGAAACCAAAACTCTGGACAGTTCTTAACGATAAACCGGCTCTTTATGAATTAGTGACTCGTGTTTATCGTGACGGCCAATTGGTAGATGCTAAGAAGGACTTGTTTGGTTACCGTTACTATAACTGGACACCAAATGAAGGCTTCTCTTTGAATGGTGAACGCATTAAATTCCATGGAGTTTCTCTTCACCACGACCACGGAGCTCTAGGGGCTGAAGAAAACTATAAGGCAGAATACCGTCGTCTGAAACAGATGAAGGATATGGGTGTGAACTCTATCCGTACAACCCACAACCCAGCTAGTGAGCAAACGTTGCAGATCGCTGCAGAACTAGGTTTGTTGGTGCAAGAAGAAGCCTTCGATACTTGGTACGGTGGTAAGAAACAGTATGACTACGGACGTTTCTTTGACAAAGACGCCACTCACCCAGATGCTAAAAAAGGTGAAAAATGGTCTGACTTTGACCTACGTACAATGGTCGAAAGAGGCAAAAACAACCCTGCTATCTTCATGTGGTCTATCGGTAATGAAATCGGTGAAGCAGACGGTAAGGCTCGTTCTCTAGCGACTGTAAAACGCTTGGTCCAAGTTATTAAAGCAGTTGATAAGACACGCTATGTCACTATGGGAGCAGACAAGTTCCGCTTTGGTGATGGTAGTGGTGATCATGAAAAGATTGCGAACGAACTTGATGCGGTTGGATTTAACTATTCAGAAGACAACTATAAGAAGCTTCGTGCGAAGCATCCAAATTGGTTGATTTACGGTTCAGAAACTTCTTCAGCAACTCGTACTCGTGGTAGCTATTTCCGTCCAGAAAGTGAGCTAGTTCATAGCAACCAAGCATATCGTCATTATGAGCAATCAGACTATGGTAATGACCGTGTTGGTTGGGGTAAAACAGCCACTGCATCGTGGACTTTTGACCGTGACAATGCTGGTTATGCAGGTCAGTTTATCTGGACAGGTACCGACTATATCGGTGAGCCTACTCCATGGCACAACCAAAACAACACACCAGTTAAGAGTTCTTACTTTGGTATCGTAGATACAGCCGGAATTCCTAAGAATGACTATTACTTGTACCAAAGCCAATGGGTTTCTGCTCAGAAGAAACCAATGGTTCACCTCCTTCCTCACTGGAACTGGGAAGATCCTACTCTGAAAGCAAATGTAGCGGACGCAGATGGTAAGATTCCTGTTCGTGCATTTTCAAATGCTGCCAGTGTGGAACTGTTCTTGAATGGCGAGTCTCTAGGTAAGAAAACCTTTAACAAGAAACAAACTAGTGATGGCCGTACTTACCAAGAAGGTGCCAATGCCAAGGAACTTTACCTTGAGTGGAAGGTTGCTTATCAACCTGGAACCTTGGAAGCAGTAGCTCGCGATGAGGCTGGTAATGAAATTGCTCGTGATAAGGTTACGACTGCTGGTGAACCTGCAGGTGTTCGCCTAGTCAAAGAAGAAAATGCTATCGCAGCAGACGGAAAAGATCTCACTTATATTTACTACGAAATCGTTGACAGTGCTGGTAATGTAGTTCCAACTGCCAATAACCTTGTGCGCTTCCAGTTGCATGGACAAGGTCAAATTGTCGGTGTGGATAACGGTGAACAAGCAAGCCGTGAACGTTATAAAGAGCAAGCTGACGGTTCATGGGTTCGTAAGGCTTTCAATGGTAAGGGTGTTGTCATTGTCAAATCAACTGAGCAAGCTGGTAAATTTACCTTGACTGCTCACTCTGATCTCTTGAAATCTGATCAAACTACAATCTTTACAGGTAAGAAAGACCAAGCTGAAAAAACAGTTTTGGGTACAGAAGTTGCTAAAGTTCGTACTGTTATCGGTCAAGCACCGAAAATGCCTAAGAAGGTAGCATTTATCTACAGTGATGGTAGCCGTACAAAACTTCCAGTAGAATGGTCAGCAGTTGATGTCAATGAACCAGGAATTGTGACTGTTAAGGGTGTAGCAGATGGACGTGATGTAGAAGCGCGTGTTGAAGTCTTGGCTCTCGAAGCAGAATTGCCTGTAGTCAAGAGAATCGCTCCAAATACAGACCTAAATTCAGTTGACAAATCTGTATCTTACGTATTATCAGATGGTACCGTAGGAAGCTATGACGTTGATAAGTGGGAAGTTGCAGCTGAAGACCAAGCTAAATTAGCTATCCCAGGCTCTCGTATCCAGGCTAAAGGAATTTCAGGTGAAGATAAAATCGATGCGACCTTTGTAGTCGCAGAAGGTCAAGCATCTGCACCAGTAGTTCCAAGTGTAACCGTAACCGACCAAGCTGTAGAAGGTCTTTCAACTGAGCAACCAGTAAAATACCATAAACTTGCTTATGGTGTAGCTTTGCCAGAAGTTAAAGCTACAGCTGAAAATGCTCAAGTGACAGTTATTCAAGCTAATGAAGCAAATGGTATGCGTGCAAGCATCCATGTTCAACCAAACGATGGTGGCCCACTACAAACCTATGCTATCCAATTCCTACAAGAAGCTCCACAAATTGAACGTTTGAGCCTAGAAGTTGAAAATGCGGCTACTTTGAAAGAAAACCAAACTGTCGGTATCAAGGTCTTGGCTCACTATCAAGACGGTACACAAGCAGTCTTGAAGGCTGATAAGGTTACCTTCTCAACTACAGGTGAAGGAGATGTAGCCGTTCGTAAAGGTATGCTTGAATTGCATAAACCTGGTCAAGTAACTCTGAAAGCTCAATTTGAAGGAGCAGAAGGTCAGATTGACTTGAACATTCAAGCAAATACTGAAGATAAAGTCGTCCAAGCCATCCGTCCAGTTAGTGTCGTGACAGGTTTGAACCAAGAACCAAGTCTACCTGCTACTGTAACTGTAGAGTATGACAAAGGATTTCCAAAGGTTCACAAGGTAACTTGGCAAGCAGTTGCTAAGGAAGACCTTGCTAAATACCATAGCTTTGATGTCTTAGGTAAAGTTGAAGGAATCGAGAAAGAAGCTCATGCTAAGGTATCTGTCGAAGGTATCATTGCTGTCGAAGAAGTCAGCGTAACTACTCCAGTTGCAGAAGCTCCTCAACTACCAGAGAGCGTTCGTACTTACCACTCAAATGGCCAAGTCTCTTCAGCTAAAGTAACTTGGGACGCAATTGAACCAAGCCAATACGCACAAGAAGGCAAGTTTACTGTGACAGGACATGTCGAAGGTACTCAACTACCAACTAAACTTCATGTTCGTGTGTCTGCTCAGACAGAAACTGGTGCTAATATTTCTGACCAGTGGACTGGTTCAGAATTGCCACTTGCCTTTGCATCAGACTCAAATCCAAGTGACTCAGTAGCCAATGTCAATGACAAACTAATTTCATATAACAACCAACCAGCAAACCGCTGGACAAACTGGAACCGTACAAGTGAAGCATCCGTGGGAATTCTCTTTGGTGATTCTGGTATCATGTCTAAACGTTCAGTGGATAACCTCAATGTAGCCTTCCACGAAGACCACGGTGTTGGTGCACCTAAATCCTATGTCATCGAATACTATGTCGGTTCAGAAACTCCAACAGTTCCTAAGAATCCAAGCTTCGTAGCACGCGAAGACCATGTCTTTAATGACGATAAAAACTGGAAAGAAGTAACAAATCTTAAAGCTCCAGATCAAGTCAGAGCTGGAGAAATGACCCACTTTAGCTTTGATAAAGTCAACACTTATGCTGTTCGTATCCGCATGGTTAGACCAGATGGTAAATGGGGTACTTCTATTACAGAAATGCAAATCTTCTCTAAACAAGTAGCTGCAGCTAAGAATGCTCAAGCAAAAATCCAAGTAGATGGAAAAGATTTGCCAAACTTTAACCCAGGCTTGACTGACTACTATCTAGAAGCAAGCCAAGGAAAAGCTCCAGCTGTTACAGCAAATGTCACTGAAAATGGTATTGCAACAGTTGTACCAAGCGTAGGTGAAGGAGATCCAGTTCGTGTTGTTGTCAAGGCTGAAAACGGAGATATCCTAGGTGAATACCGCCTACACTTCACAAATGATAAAGATTTGCTCGCAAGTAAACCTGTTGCTGTTGCCAAATCATCTCGCTTGGTTGCTAAAGGACAAACCCTTGAGTTACCAACAAAAGTTCCTGTCTACTTCACAGGAAAATCTGACTATGAAGTGAAAGACTTGGCTGTTGACTGGGAAGCAGTTCCAGCAGAAAATCTAACAAAAGCAGGTGAATTTACAGTTCATGGTCGTGTTTTGGGTACTGATTTAACTGCTGAAGTAGCTGTTCGTGTAACAGACAAACTCGGTGAAAACCTATCAGACAACCCAGACTTCGATGACGATAGCAACCGTTCATTTGCCTCAGCAACTAACGATATTGATCCAAACTCTCATGACCGTGTAGATTATGTTAACGATGGTTCAGATGATGAAACTCGTCGTTGGACCAACTGGTCTCCAACTCCATCTGATAATCCAGAAGTCTCAGTAGGGGTTATCTTCAGAGAAAATGGTAAGATTGTTGAACGTACTGTAGCTGAAGGAAGCATTCGCTTCTTTGCAGATGGTGGAACAGATGCACCTTCTAAACTTGTTCTAGAACGCTATGTGGGACCAGAATTTGATTCACCAGAATATTACTCTAACTACCAACCATACGATCCAGAACATCCATTCAACACTCCTTCTAACTGGGAGAAAGTTGAATATCGTGCGGATCAAGAAGTTCAAGCAGGAACTGACATCCATGTAACCTTTGCACCGGTCAAAGCTAAAGCTATGAGATGGCGCATGGACAGAAAAGCAGACAAGAAGGGTGTGGCTATCACTGAAATGGCCTTTATCGCACCAAGTGAAGCACCTAAAGACAATACAGCTTCTAAACTTCTAGTAGATGGTAGAGAGCTTGCAGACTTCTCTGAAGCTCGTGTGGATTACCAAGTAACCTATAGTGGAAACCGTCCTAAAGTGACCGTTGAAGCTGGTGAAAACGTAGCGGCAACAGTTGTTGATAGTGGTGACGATAAACTTCCAGTCTTGGTACGTCTCGTTTCAGAAAGTGGTAAACAGGTCAAGGAATACCGTATCCAATTGACCAAAGAAAAGGTTGAAACTGGGAAAGTTGCCCCAGCTGTTCAGGAAGAGCTTCCTAGCCTAGAAGTGGTAGAAGAAGCTCTCAGCTTCAAGACAGTGAAGAAAGAAGATCCAACTCTAGCAGAAGGTGAAACTCGTGTAACTCAAGCAGGTCGTGAAGGTAAAGAACGTATCCTGACTGAAGTAGCACTAGATGGAAGCCGTACTGAAAAACTTCGCGAAACTATTGAAGCACCGCAAGATGAGATTGTCTTAGTCGGAACTAAGAAAGAAGTATCTGGTAAAACAGATCCAGCTATCCATGAGGTTCCAGAATTTACAGGTGGTGTCAATGGAGCAGAAGCAGCTGTTCATGAAGTCCCAGAGTACCCAGGAGTCATTGGCACAGCAGGCGATGAAGCAGCACCAGTAGTAGAAGTACCAGAATTTACAGGCGGTGTCAATGGGGCAGAAGCTGCTGTTCATGAAGTACCAAAGTATACTGGTCATGTAAATGGTTCAGAAGGAACTACCCATCAAGTTCCACACTTTGAAGGTGGCGTTCCTGGTGGAGAAGGGACTAGTCACCAAGTTCCAGAATTTACTGGACGTGTGAATGGTTCAGCCCCAACTACAGGTGAAACACCAGCATACAGAGATGAGCAGTCACAAGTAGCTCTTGCTATGTCACAAGACAAGACCTACCAAGCGCCTGCAAGTCATCAAAATATCCTCCCTGAAACAGGTACAAAAGAAAATGCAACCCTTGCAACAGCAGGTGTTGTAGGAGCACTACTTGGTCTCTTTGCAATGGGAAAGAAAAAAGAAGACGAATAAGATGATGTTATAGCATCTAAGTCATAGAGATTGGACTAAGAGACTAATCTCGATCATAAAAAGCGGACAAAACTAGTTTTCTGATAAACAGAATCTGGTCTTGTTCGCTTTTTTTCTCATGAAGCAATTGCAAAAGAAGACCAGAGATGATATTCGACAAAAAACTAAAATAACAAACTAGAGGAATTGTCTCAGAAACATGGTGAGTAAGGCATGGCTATACTGACTTGAATTCAGCGCATCTGAGGACTTTGAAAATCTCTCTAAAGTCTACAGGGATAAGCTTTCTTTCTCTCCTCAAAAGAGTTATAATAAAGATGAAAATAGGGATAGAAGAGTAGGAGATAGGATGGCTTATATTGAAATGAAAAACAGCTATAAGAGGTATCATACTGGTGATACAGAAATTGTAGCCAATCGGGATGTCAACTTCGAGATTGAAAAGGGAGAACTAGTCATTATCCTTGGGTCATCTGGAGCAGGGAAGTCAACCGTTTTAAATATTCTTGGTGGTATGGATACAAATGATGAAGGGCAAGTCTGGATTGATGGGACCAATATCTCGAATTTCACTTCTCATCAGAGAACTAACTATCGTAGAGATGACGTTGGCTTTGTCTTTCAATTTTACAACTTGGTTTCTAACTTGACTGCCAAGGAAAATGTTGAGCTAGCTTCAGAAATTGTTGCCGATGCCTTGGATCCTGAGCAGGTTCTCAAGGATGTTGGATTAGGGCACCGTCTTAATAACTTTCCAGCTCAGCTGTCAGGCGGTGAGCAACAACGGGTATCCATTGCTCGAGCCGTGGCTAAAAATCCTAAAATTCTCCTTTGTGATGAACCAACGGGAGCTTTGGATTACCAGACTGGTAAGCAGGTTCTAAAGATTCTTCAAGATATGTCACGTAAGAAGGGGGCCACCGTTATCATCGTGACCCATAATGCCTCCCTAGCTCCAATAGCTGATCGGGTGATTCAGATGCATGATGCCAGTGTCAAGAGTGTTGTCCTCAATCCTCAACCACAGGATATTGATGATTTGGAGTACTAAGATGAAAAGAAAGACATATTGGAAAGACCTGCTCCAGTCTTTCACAGGTTCAAAGGGACGATTTTTATCCATCCTAACTCTAATGATGTTAGGTTCTTTAGCCGTGGTTGGTCTCAAGGTTGCTAGTCCTAATATGGAGCGAACAGCTTGGGCTTATCTGAAAGATACTAATGTGGCAGATATGACCGTCATAGCAGATTATGGTCTAGATCAGGCAGACCAGGAAGAATTGCAAACTCTATCGGGAGCAGATGTTGAATTTGGTTATATGACAGATTTTACTCTGGCAAATAGTGAAGATGCCATACGAATCTTTTCAAATACTGAAAAGATTTCAAAATTTCAAGTAACGGAAGGTCGTTTGCCTGAAAAAGAAGATGAATTGGCCTTGGCGGATTTTTGGAAAGATCGTTATCAGATTGGTCAAGTCATTCAGTTGAGCCAAAAGAAGGGCAGTAATTCTCAGTTGAAGCGGGATAGTTATACCATTACAGGCTTCGTCCACTCTCCAGATATTTTCTCAAAAACGGATATGGGGAGTTCAGCCAGTGGTAATGGGAATCTAGCAGCCTATGGTGTCGTAACAAAAGATAACTTTAAGAGCTTTGTTTACACGATTGCCCGCCTGCGTTTTGCTAGTCTAACAGATGTCAATCCTTTTTCAAGCGATTACGAAAAGAAGCAAGAGGAAGAAGAGGGAACTCTCAAAGACCTAGTTGCTGATAATGGTCAAGCGCGGCTAGAAAAAATGAAAAAGGACGCTCAAGAGTCCCTTGATGAGGGCAAGAAACAGCTAGACGAGGCTGAAAGCAACTTGACAGCTGGCAAGAAACGTCTACAGGAAATCGAAACGCGTCTACAAGCTCAAGAAAATCAAGTGAGCCAACTACCAGAACCACAAAAAAGTCAAGCATCTAGTCAGTTAGGAGAAACAAAAGAACAACTAAAGCAAGAAAGGGAAAAGCTGAGCCAAGCCGAAACAGATCTTACTAAGGAAAAGGCTAAGTGGCAGACCAGTCAGGATGAGGTCAAGGCTCTAACAGAGCCAACCTATCATGTCTACAATCGCAAGAGTTCTCCTACTGGTCAAGGTTATCTCATGTATAGTAACTCGGCTATGAGTATTCGTGCCGTAGGGAATATCTTTCCAGTTGTTCTCTATGCCGTTGCAGCCATGGTTACCTTTACCACCATGACACGATTTGTAGACGAGGAAAGAACCAATGCAGGGATTTTCAAAGCTCTAGGATACCATAGCAAGGATATCATTGCTAAGTTTGTGATTTACGGCCTGGTTGCTGGAACTCTTGGAACCCTTCTAGGAATCTTGCTTGGGCATTACGTCTTGGCACCTACAATCTCTCATATTATCACTGAGCGAATGATTGTTGGAGAGAGTCAGCAGTATTTCTACTGGACCTATAGTTGTTTAGCTCTGACTCTAAGCTTAGTGGCTAGTGTCCTACCTGCCTACCTTGTATCTCGCAGAGAATTGCATGAAGAAGCAGCGCAATTATTACTACCTAAGCCACCAGTCAAGGGTTCTAAAATTCTCTTGGAGCGCATAACCTTTATCTGGTCACGCTTGAGTTTTACTCAGAAAGTGACAGCCCGCAACATTTTCCGTTATAAACAGCGTATGCTGATGACCATTTTTGGAGTTGCTGGTTCAGTAGCCCTCCTCTTTGCAGGGCTTGGGATTCAATCCTCTGTGGTTGGCGTGGCAGACAGGCAGTTTAAGGATCTGCAACAATACCAGATGGTTCTCTCTGTCAATTCTCGAGCTTCTGATTCTGACAAGGCTAAGCTAGAGGAAAAACTGAAAAGTGATGAAGTTGAAAACTATCGTTTTATTTCTTCCAAACAGATTGAGGAAGACTATGCCGGTAAGGCTGGCGTTCAGACCGTGACCATGATGGTGACGGATCAAGATGACCTAGCTCCCTTTGTCCTCCTAGAAAAAAATGGGGAAAAACTGAGCTTATCTAATGGAGTTGTCTTGACAGAAAAATTGGCCCAGTTGGCAGGAGTTTCTGTTGGTGACAATTTTACAATAGATGGGAAAACCTTTAAAGTAGGTGCTATTACCGAGCACTATGTGGGCCATTTTGTCTATATGAATCAGGCAACCTATGAGGAGATATACGGTCAAGCACCCAAGATGAATACATATTTGGTCCAACTCAAGGATAAAAGTGAAGTCAATACCGAAAGAGTCGCAGGAGAATTTATGGAGCAAGCAGCTGTCAGTGGCCTCGTTCAAAACGCCTCCACCATTCAGCTCTTTGAAAGTTTTGCCAATTCTCTGAATCACACCATGGCGATTTTGGTGCTGGTATCGGTGCTACTAGCCATTGTGATTCTTTATAATTTGACCAATATCAATGTTGCTGAACGGATTCGGGAACTTTCAACCATCAAGGTTCTTGGTTTTCATAACAAAGAAGTGACCCTTTATATCTATCGGGAGACCATCATATTGTCACTAATTGGAATGATTGTAGGATTGGTATCAGGCTTTTATCTCCATCAATTTCTCATTCAGATGATTGCACCCGGTACCTTCCGTTTTCAACCAAAGGTCGGCTGGGAAGTTTATCTCATTCCAGTTCTAGCTGTCAGTGTCATTTTGACCATCCTAGGAGTTTTTGTCAATCATTATCTCCGAAAGGTAGATATGCTTGAAGCCCTCAAGTCTGTAGAATAGTTGATCGAGGACAAAAACAAATAAGAAAGCCCTTTGTGGCTTTTTTATTTTCATAAAAATGGTAAAATAGTAAGAGTAGAAATGGAGTTCTAGATATGAAACGAATTGATCAATTTGAAAATAAGAAAGTATTAGTCCTAGGTTTGGCTAAATCTGGTGAATCTGCAGCTCGTCTCTTGGATAAGCTAGGTGCCATTGTGACAGTGAATGATGGCAAGCCTTTTGAAGAAAACCCAGCTGCGCAAAGTCTCTTGGAAGAGGGCATCAAGGTTGTCACTGGTGGACATCCTTTGGAATTATTGGATGAAGATTTTGCACTTATGGTAAAAAATCCAGGAATTCCTTATAGCAATCCGATGATTGAAAAAGCTCTAGAAAAAGGCATTCCAGTCTTGACTGAGGTTGAGTTGGCTTATTTGGTTTCAGAGGCACCGATTGTTGGTATTACTGGTTCTAATGGTAAGACTACAACTACAACCATGATTGGAGAAGTTCTGACTGCTGCGGGGCAAAATGGTCTCTTATCAGGGAACATCGGTTATCCTGCTAGTCAGGTGGCTCAGACAGCGACAGATAAGGACACCCTTGTCATGGAGCTATCCTCTTTCCAATTAATGGGAATCCAGGAATTCCATCCTGAAATTGCTGTTATCACCAATCTTATGCCAACCCATATCGACTACCACGGTTCTTTTGAAGCCTACGTTGAAGCCAAGTGGAATATTCAAAGCAATATGACAGCGGCTGATTACCTAGTTTTGAACTTCAACCAGGAATTAGCTAAAGAGCTTGCGACAAAGACAAATGCGACTGTAGTACCATTTTCAACACTTGAAAAGGTTGACGGAGCTTATCTTGAAGATGGTCTTCTTTACTTCCGTGGTGAAAAAGTCATGGCAGCTGATGAAATCGGTGTTCCAGGTAGCCACAATGTGGAAAATGCTCTTGCAACCATTGCTGTGGCTAAACTTCGTGGTGTTGATAATGAGACCATTAAGGAAACCTTGTCAGCCTTTGGTGGCGTTAAACACCGTCTCCAATTTGTAGACCAAATCAAGGGTGTTAAATTCTACAACGATAGTAAGTCAACCAATATCTTGGCAACTCAAAAAGCCTTGTCTGGATTTGACAATAGCAAGGTTATCTTGATAGCTGGTGGGTTGGACCGTGGTAATGAGTTTGAAGAGTTGGTTCCAGATATCACTGGACTTAAGAAAATGGTCATTCTCGGTCAGTCTGCAGAACGTGTCAAACGTGCAGCGGACAAGGCTGGTGTGGCTTATGTGGATGCAACAGATATTGCTGACGCAACTCGCAAGGCTTATGAACTTGCTGAAGAAGGAGATGTGGTTCTCCTCAGTCCTGCTAATGCTAGCTGGGATATGTATGCTAACTTTGAAGTGCGTGGAGATCTTTTCATCGACACTGTAGCGGAGTTAAAGGGATAATATGAAAAAAATAGTATTTACTGGTGGGGGAACGGTTGGACACGTTACCCTCAACCTTTTGTTAATGCCTAAGTTCATCGAAGATGGCTGGGAAGTCCACTATATTGGTGATAAGAACGGAATTGAGCATCATGAAATTCTCAAGTCAGGTTTAGATGTCACCTTCCATTCTATTGCTACAGGGAAATTACGTCGATATTTCTCATGGCAAAACATGGTTGACGTCTTTAAGGTTGCTTTTGGAATTATTCAATCGCTCTTTATCATGCTTCGCCTTCGTCCGCAAGCCCTCTTTTCTAAGGGAGGATTTGTATCTGTTCCTCCTGTTATTGCAGCGCGAGTATGCAGAGTGCCAGTCTTTATCCACGAGTCTGACCTCTCTATGGGCTTGGCCAATAAAATCGCTTATAAGTTTGCGACCAAGATGTACTCTACTTTTGAACAAGCGTCTGGTCTCACTAAGGTAGAGCATGTAGGAGCTGTGACTAAGGTTTCTGGCCCAATCATGGAAGAACCCGAAGAAATGGTGGACATCAGAACTTATTTTGATAGCAAACTACCAACTCTTCTCTTCGTCGGCGGTTCTGCTGGGGCGCGTGTCTTTAACCAATTAGTTACAGACCACAAGGAAGAGCTGACTAGTCGCTACAATATCATCAACCTGACAGGTGATGCTAGTTTAAATGAACTAAGTTCAAACCTCTATCGTGTTGACTATGTGACTGACCTCTATCAACCGCTCATGAATCTGGCTGATGTGGTCATTACTCGTGGTGGTGCCAATACTATTTTTGAGCTCCTTGCCATGGCTAAATTGCATGTCATTGTCCCTCTCGGACGTGAAGCTAGCCGTGGAGACCAGATTGAAAATGCAGCTTATTTCGTGAAAAAAGGCTATGCTGAAGAGTTGCAAGAAAGCGACTTGACCTTGTCTACTTTAGAAGAAAAAGTAAGCAAGCTTTTGACCCACAAAGAAGACTACCAGAGCACGATGAAGAATTCTCATGAATTAAAATCTGTGGCGGATTTTTATGCGCTACTAAAAAAAGATCTATCATAAGGAAAATCGATGTCAAAGGATAAGAAACAAGAGCCAACTCAAGGCAAGGAATTGTCAGAGTGGCAAAAACGAAATCAAGAATATCTTCAAAAAAAAGCTGAAGAAGAGGCCCAACTAGCCAAAGAAAAGGCCCAAGCAGAAGCCAATAAAAAAGAAGTTGCAAAAGCTCTGGAAGAAGAAACCACTTTATCAGAGTGGCAGAAGCAGAACCGTGAATATCTGCGTAAAAAGGCTGAAGAAGAGACTAAGGAAGAACAAGAGTCAGACTTATCTGAAGATACTGAGGCAGAAGAGACCTCAGATTCTAATCCTGAAGAGCAGAAGGAGAGTGCAGAAGACCAGTCCTCTCCTGAGAATGAGGAGGAAACTACTGAGACAGAACAAGTAGAAGAAGAGGATGAAAAATCTCAAGAAAAATCTGAAGAAACAAAAGTAGAAGAAAAGAGATCTAAGTCTAAGAAAAAGATTGCTAAGCCTTCTATTCCAAGTGTTCATATCTGGCGTGCTGTTACGATTCTAATCCCAAGTTTGCTTGTCTTGTTCTTTTCCATCTATCTTTTGACGCCATACTCAACTTTGAAAAACATAGAGGTTACTGGTACTGTAGAGACCAATGCAGACCAAATCAAAGAGGCTTCAGGGATTCGTGATAGTGACTATACCTTTGATCTACTCCTCAATAAAGACAAACATGCTGAGATGATTAAGTCCAATCACTGGATTGAATCTGCTAGCATTCACTATCAATTCCCGACCAATTTTACCATCCAGGTTAAGGAATACGGGATTGTAGCCTATTATGTTTCTGGAGAGGACCATTATCCGATTCTTTCTAGTGGGACGGTGGAAACCAGTCCGGTTAGTCTAGTCAGTCTTCCTGAAACCTATATGTCCGTACTCTTTAACGATGAGCAGCAAGTCAAAACCTTGATTGAACAACTGGCTGAAGTCAGCCCAGAGATTAAGCAGGCTATCAAAACGATTGAATTGGCTCCAAGCAGTGTAACCAGTGATCTGCTCAAAATTACCATGTATGATACGGATGAGGTTTTGGTTCCTTTATCAGAACTAGGTAAAAAATTGCCTTACTATAGCAAGATTAAACCTCAATTAACAGTGCCAAGCGGTATTGATATGGAAGTTGGGATCTATAGTTATAGCTTGACGGATAAGGCTTTAGAAGAAGCGAGAATCAAAGCTAAAGAAGAGGAAAAGAAGAAGCAGGAAGAAGAAAAGAAAAAACAAGAAGAGCAAGGGAATCAAACTCAGAATCAAACACAAACTCAAAATCAAACAACCCAACAATCACAGAGTCGATAAACTTGAGAACATTCTATCGGCTTGATTGTGAGTCTTGGCTTTAAAGTTCTTCGGATACTAGTTTTTACTTGACAAGTCCCGCTTTAAATAATAGAATAGTAAAAAACCTTTAAAGCAGTCCAGAGAGGCAGCTAAGGTTAGACGGTGAAAGGGTGGATTCTACCCATTTTTCGTGGAACCTTGCTGTTGGCAGGTTCCTTTTTTCATGCTCTCTAGTTCACAAAGGTAAAAGGAGAAAAGTATGCGCGAATCTCGTCCAGTTATTGCTCTTGATTTTCCAAGTTTTGAGGCAGTCAAGAAATTTTTAGCTCTTTTTCCAGCTGAAGAGAGCCTCTATCTAAAGGTAGGTATGGAGCTCTATTACGCCACAGGTCCGGAGATTGTTTCTTATTTGAAAGACTTAGGTCACAGTGTCTTTCTGGATCTCAAACTTCATGATATTCCCAATACGGTTAAGTCAGCCATGAAGGTTTTGTCTCATCTGGGTGTTGACATGACCAATGTTCATGCCGCAGGTGGTGTGGAGATGATGAAGGCTGCGCGTGAAGGTCTTGGAAAAGAAGCAAAATTGATTGCTGTTACCCAGTTGACTTCAACTTCTGAAGAACAAATGAGAGACTTTCAAAATATTCAAACCAGTCTTCAAGAATCGGTCATTCATTATGCCAAGAAAACTGCTGAAGCTGGATTAGATGGTGTGGTTTGTTCAGCTCAGGAAGTCAAGCTTATCAAAGAAGCTACCAACCAAGACTTTATCTGCCTGACACCGGGTATTCGACCGGCAGGGGCTGCAGTTGGAGATCAAAAACGAGTCATGACGCCAGCAGATGCTTATCAAATTGGTAGTGACTACATCGTTGTCGGTCGCCCGATTACTCAAGCCACTGATCCAGTTGCAGCTTATCATGCTATCAAGGATGAGTGGAACCAAGACTGAAATTAAAGAAATAGATTATAAAAACAAAAGGAGTAGACCATGACACTTGCTAAAGACATTGCCAGCCATCTATTGAAAATTCAAGCCGTTTACCTCAAACCAGAAGAACCTTTCACTTGGGCATCTGGTATCAAATCACCGATTTATACGGACAACCGTGTGACGCTTGCTTATCCAGATACTCGTAGCTTGATTGAAAATGGTTTTGTGGAAGCTATTAAGGCAGAATTCCCAGAAGTAGAAGTGATTGCAGGAACAGCGACTGCAGGTATTCCTCATGGTGCCATCATCGCTGACAAGATGAACTTGCCATTTGCCTATATCCGTAGCAAACCAAAAGACCATGGTGCTGGAAATCAAATCGAAGGCCGTGTAGCTCAAGGACAAAAGATGGTCGTTGTCGAAGATTTGATTTCAACTGGCGGTTCAGTTCTTGAAGCCGTAGCAGCTGCTAAACGTGAAGGAGCTGATGTTCTTGGAGTTGTGGCTATCTTCAGCTATCAATTGCCAAAAGCAGATAAGAACTTTGCGGATGCTGGTGTCAAACTAGTAACCCTCTCAAACTACAGCGAGCTCATTCACATAGCTCAAGAAGAAGGCTATATCACACCAGAAGGACTCGACCTCCTAAAACGCTTTAAAGAAGACCAAGAAAATTGGCAAAATGCTTAAGGTATATAAAAATCAGGTAGTCGCTAGGATTACCTGATTTCTTTTTGTGATTTCATTGGATGTTAGTCAACTTTTCCACCTTCAACAACCAGGTCATCTGCTTTAGCAGCATCACCGTAGGTTGGGTGAAGTGTTTTTTCGTAAGCCTTATGGAAGAAGTTTTCTTTACCTAATTTTTCGATTTCTTGGTTAATGTAGTCAAGTAGTTCTTGGTTACCTTTTTGAACTGCTGGTGCAATAGTATCTGGGTTACCTAGAGAGGTAATTCCTACTTCAAATCCCTTGTTTTCAAGTGCCCAAGCTAGGACTTCAGTATTGTCAGTAGAGAAGGCATCTCCACGTCCGTCAAGAAGGGCTTGGTAGGCATCGCTATATTGGTCGTATTTTTGAAGTTTTACTTCTGGGTGATTTTTCTCAAAGTAAGTTTCAGCAGTGGTTCCTTTTGTAACGATCAAGGTTTTACCTTCAAGTTCTTTAACGTCCTTGATGACTTTATCTTTTGGTGACACAACACCGAGAGAAACTTTCATGTAAGGAAGGGCAAAGTCAACTTGTTTCTTACGTTCATCAGTAACTGTGAAGTTGGCAAGGGTGATATCAACTTTATTTGAAATCAAGTATTCAGCACGGTTAGCTGCATCCACTGATACATATTTCGGTTTGACACCAAGGTCTTGTGCTAATTGGTTACCAAGTTCGATATCGTAACCTTGGTAAGAACCGTCGTTGTCAACATAACCAAACGGTTTCTTATCTCCAAATACTGCGATTCGAAGTTCCCCACTTTTCTTAATTTCATCAATGGTGCGAGCTTTGGCAGTTGCCTTCGTAGATGAAGCATCAGAGCTTCCGCCTGAACTACAAGCTGTGACAAAGATAAGCGCAAATGCTAGAGCAAAAACAGTTAGAATTGGTTTAAGTAGTTTCATAATAATCTCCTTTATTGATTATAGATATGAGCCAAACTGGCTAAAGTCAAAGACGTTTAAAAATTCTTGTGCTCGTTTGGTTTGTGGATTTGTGAAGAATTCTTGAGCAGTTCCTTCTTCGGCAATCTTCCCTTGGTCGAGGAAGATGATGCGGTCCGCAATGGCTTGGGCAAACTGCATTTCATGGGTTACCAGAATCATGGTACGCCCTTCTTGAGCCAAGTCATTGATAAGTTCCAGAACCTCACGCACCATTTCTGGATCCAGTGAAGCCGTCACCTCGTCAAAAAGAATGATTTCTGGATGCATGAGAAGGGCACGAACGATAGCAACCCGTTGTTTTTGTCCGCCGGATAATTGGCGAGCAAAGCTATGTTGTTTATCCAACAATCCTACACGTTCTAGTAACTGTAAGGCTTCTTGTGTTACTTCTTTCTTGTCGCGTCCTTGAGCCTTGATAGGGCCTAAGATAAGGTTTTGAAGGACATCTAAGTGAGGAAAGAGTTCGTAACTTTGAAAGACCATACCAATCTTTTGACGAACTAGGTGAAAATCTTTTTTATTTTCAACGATGGATTGACCATCCAGCAGGATATCTCCGCCTTGGATAGTTTCTAATCCATTGAGACAGCGAAGTAGGGTACTTTTCCCACAACCAGATGGTCCTAGGATGACGACAACTTCTCCCTTTTTGATATCTAGAGAAAGTCCTTGGAGGATAGGATTGTCTCCGAAGGATTTTTTTAGTTCCTTGATTTCTAAAATAGTTTCAGACATTTAATTCCTCCAATGTTTTTCTAAGTGAGTAGATAGTTTGGAAATAGGGAAGCAAACCGCGAAATACAAGACTAGGATGGTTCCATAAATCCAAAAGGAAGCTGTTGGGATCGTCAAACGATTGCTATCGATAATTTGTTGTCCAACCTTGGTAACCTCAACAACTCCAATCAAAACAACCAAGGAAGTCGTTTTAATCATCCGAGTGACAAGGTTGATGGCTTGTGGAAGTAATCTTCTCAAGACTTGCGGGATGATGATATGGTAGTAGAGTTGCACTTTAGTTAAACCAAGCGCTTGTCCGCTCTCAAACTGATGCTTAGGGAGGGAAGTGATAGCTCCACGAACCAAGTCTCCCATCTCAGCTGTACCCCACAGGGTAAAAACGATAATAGCAGAAGTCTCACCTGAGATATTGATATTAAAGTTTCGAGCCAAACCAAAGTAAACGATGAAGAGAAGCACTAGCTGAGGCATAATCCGGATAAATTCTAGATATAAGCGTGTCAAGAAGCGAATCACTCTAGAATGAGAAGTCATGATAATTCCCATCACCGTTCCGAAAATCATGGATAAGAAGACAGACAGGATTGAAATCCCAATCGTGACGCCCAATCCCTGTAAAATTCTCAGGAGATTATTTCCCTGAAAGAGTACTTGCATTCCCGAATCCTGCATGACGGAGCCTCCTTTCTATCCAACTAAAGACTAGTGAAATAGGTAGAAGCATGATAAGGTAAGCAACCACCAACATAGCTAACGCAATATCTGTCTCATAGTAGAGTCCTATCAAATCCTTAGCAACATACATAAGGTCAGCAAGGGCAACTGCTGAGAAGACAGAAGTTTCCTTGATGAGGAAAATAACATTGGCACTAAAGGATGGTAGAGCAACCGCTGTCGCTTGTGGCAGAACCACGTAGCGAAAAACCTGAAATGGAGTAAGCCCAATGGCTAAACCAATTTCATGCTGGGTTTGACTGACTGCTTCAAGCCCGCTTCGGAAGGATTCTGCCATGTAGGAACCACCTAAAAAGATGAGCCCGACTGTTGCACAGACTTCTGAAGAAAGAACAATCCCTATTCGAGGTAGACCGAAGTAGAGAAAGAAAAGTTGTATCAAAAGGGGTGTATTTCGTGAAAGTTCGATATAGGCTGTTGCCAACTGGGAGAAAACAGGAAGGCGGTGATGCCGGATGACGCTGACGATGAGCCCCAGCAAAAAAGAACCTAGAATTCCCCAAACTGCAATATGCAAGGTCAGAAAGAATGCCTTTTGATAGAGTGGTAGATATTGTTCAACAATGGACCAATCCAAAAGTAGAACCTCCCATCTAGGAAAATGATACAGTTATTGTAGCATTAAAAGAAAGCTTTGGATAATATGTATTTTTTATTGTGGTGATAAAAAATATTTATAACGGCGATAAATTTTAAAAATGTGATTTTTAGTTGACAAATGTAGATTTTTGAAGTATACTAATAACTGTAATCGACAAATGTAGATTTTGGAGGTGTGATGATGCAGATTTCGGATGCAGAATGGCAGATCATGAAGATTATCTGGATGCAGGGAGAACAGACTAGTACTGATCTCATAAAAGTATTAGAGAAAAGGTTCAGTTGGTCCAAATCCACGATCCAGACACTCTTGGCCCGTTTGGTGGAGAAAGAATGTTTGACTCGGGAAAAGCAGGGCAAGTCCTTTGTCTATTCAGCCCTGTTGACACAGGAAGATAGCAGGAAGTTACTTGTTCAGGATATTAAAGACAAGCTTTGTTCCCGCAGAATAAAGCTCTTACTAGCTGATTTGATTGAAGAATGTGACTTTACCCTAGCTGACTTGGAAGGCTTGGAAGAAGTGATTTCAAAGAAAAAAGCAAGTGCTGTAACAGAAGTAAGATGTAATTGTATGTAAAGGAGACGCTATGTTAAATCTATTTGTATCTATTGTTGTTTTAGGAATGATTGCTTTTATCCTCTTTTGGTTTTTCAAAAAACCGCAAGAAGATGCTAAGAGAGCCCAACAAAAGAATGGCTATCAGGAAATCCGTGTGGAAGTCATGGGGGGATACACTCCAGGAACCATTATTCTCAAAAAATCGCAACCTGCTCGCATTATTTTTGATCGAAAAGATCCTTCACCTTGCTTGGATCAAATCGTTTTTCCAGACTTTGGAGTGCATGCAAATCTCCCTATGGGAGAGCAATATGTGGTTGAAATCACTCCTCAAGAAGCAGGTGAGTATGGTTTCTCTTGTGGCATGAATATGATGCACGGTAAGATGATTGTAGAATAGGAGAATGATATGACTGAAATTGTAAAAGCAAGTCTTGAAAATGGTGTTCAAAAAATCCGTATCACGGCAGACAAAGGCTACCATCCAGCCCACATTCAACTGCAAAAAGGGATTCCTGCTGAGATTACTTTTCACCGTGTGACACCTTCAAACTGTTATAAAGAAGTTCTCTTCGAAGAAGAAGGGATTCTAGAACCAATCGCTCAAGATGAGGAAAAAATTATTCGCTTTACGCCTCAAGACTTGGGTGAGCACGAGTTTTCTTGTGGCATGAAGATGCAAAAGGGAACCTACACCGTTGTTGAAAAAACCAAAAAGTCTCTCAGTCTTTTACAACGTTTTTGGATTACTAGTATCTTTACTGTGCCTCTTGTGATTCTTATGATTGGGATGTCTACAGGAGGAATTAGTCACCAAGTTATGCGTTGGGGCACCTTTTTAGCCACAACCCCCATTATGCTGGTAGCTGGAGTTCCATATATCAGAAGCGCCTGGGCTAGTTTTAAAAAGCACAATTCCAACATGGATACCTTGGTTGCTCTGGGAACCCTAGTGGCCTATTTCTATAGCTTAGTTGCCCTCTTCACTGGTCTGCCCGTTTACTTTGAAAGTGCTGCATTTATCCTCTTCTTCATTCTTTTGGGAGCAGTTTTTGAGGAAAAAATGCGAAAAAATACTTCGCAGGCAGTCGAAAAATTATTAGACCTACAAGCAAAAACAGCAGAGGTTTTGCGTGATGATGTTTATGTTCAAATACCTCTAGAACAAGTCAAAGTTGGGGATCTCATTCGCGTTCGACCAGGTGAAAAAATTGCCGTTGATGGGATTGTCTTAGAAGGTGAAACGAGTATTGATGAGTCAATGGTGACTGGGGAAAGTATTCCAGTCGATAAATCAGTTGGAGATGCTGTCATTGGTTCAACCATCAATAATAGTGGTACGATCATCTTTAGAGCTGAAAAAGTGGGTTCTGAGACTATGTTGGCTCAGATTGTGGACTTTGTGAAAAAAGCGCAAACGAGTCGTGCTCCTATTCAAGATTTGACAGACAAGATTTCTGGGATTTTTGTACCAGCAGTTGTCATTTTAGGACTTCTTACTTTTTGGATCTGGTTTGTTTTCCTAGGAGAAAGCTTTGTGACGTCACTTCTCTACGGAGTTGCTGTTTTGATTATTGCCTGTCCTTGTGCGCTAGGACTCGCGACACCGACAGCACTCATGGTTGGAACAGGACGAAGTGCCAAGATGGGGATTCTTCTCAAAAATGGTACAGTTTTACAGGAAATCCAAAAAGTCCAAACGGTTGTTTTTGATAAGACAGGAACCTTGACCGAAGGGAAGCCAGTAGTGACAGATGTTATTGGTGATGAAAGAGAAGTGCTAAGTTTGGCTGCTTCACTGGAAGATGTATCTCAACACCCGCTAGCTCAAGCTATTGTTAATCGTGCATCTGAACTAGGAATTAGCCTTTACCCAGTGGAAAACTTCCAAGCCTTGCATGGAAAAGGTGTGACTGGGATTATTAATAGTAAACAAGTCTTGCTTGGAAATGCCAAACTCTTAGATGATCTTGCTATTCCACATGATTATCAAGAACGATTTGATTTGCTTGAGAAAGAAGCGAAAACAGTTGTCTTCTTATCAGTAGATGGTGAACTAAAAGGCTTAATTGCCTTGCAGGATGTCCCTAAGGAAAATGCCAAAGAAGCTATTGCTAAATTGAAAAAACGTGGTCTTAGAACGGTCATGCTTACCGGAGATAATGCTGGAGTAGCCCATGCGATTGCAGAGCAAATTGGAATCGAAGAAGTGATCGCAAATGTCTTGCCAGAGGAAAAGGCACATGAAATTCACAAGCTTCAAAAGAATGGCAAATTGGCCTTTGTTGGAGATGGCATCAATGATGCGCCGGCCCTCAGTGTAGCGGATGTCGGAATTGCTATGGGCTCTGGAACAGATATTGCTATCGAATCAGCAGATCTTGTCCTTACAACCAACAATTTACTAGGATTGGCACGTGCTTTTGATATGAGTAAGAAGACCTTTAATCGTATTCTACTCAATCTTTTCTGGGCTTCTATCTATAACCTCATTGGTATTCCGATTGCAGCAGGAGTCTTTTCAAGTCTTGGTTTGGTACTCAATCCAGAACTTGCAGGATTAGCCATGGCCTTTAGCTCAGTCTCTGTTCTAATCAGCTCTCTTATGCTTAATTTTACTAAAGTCGATTAATACTCTTCGAAAATCAAATTCAAACCACGTCAGCTTCACCCTGCCGTACTCAAGTACAGCCTACGGCTAGCTTCCTAGTTTGCTCTTTGATTTTCATTGAGTATAAAAAGGCGGTCTTAACCGCTTTTTTGCTATTCTAAAACAGATTTTCAAAACGTTTTCAATCTGTACTGTAATAGAGAATGAAAGTTTCTGAGCACATTCTTATGAAACTATAAGTAAATGTGATAAATTAGGAGTGTAAATTTACTGAATCGTTTTCAAAAAACATATAAAAGCGCTTTTATTATTCATCAAATTAACTTTTAAGGAGAGTTATCATTATGACTCAAGGGAAAATTACTGCATCAGCAGCAATGCTTAACGTATTGAAAACATGGGGTGTAGACACTATCTACGGTATCCCATCAGGAACACTCAGCTCACTTATGGACGCTTTGGCTGAAGACAAAGATATCCGTTTCTTGCAAGTTCGCCACGAAGAAACAGGTGCTCTTGCAGCGGTTATGCAGGCTAAATTTGGCGGTTCTATCGGTGTTGCAGTTGGTTCAGGTGGTCCAGGTGCGACTCACTTGATCAACGGTGTTTACGATGCAGCTATGGATAACACTCCATTCCTTGCTATCCTTGGATCACGTCCTGTTAATGAACTCAACATGGATGCCTTCCAAGAATTGAACCAAAACCCAATGTACAACGGTATCGCTGTTTACAACAAACGTGTAGCTTACGCAGAGCAATTACCAAAAGTGATCGACGAAGCTTGCCGTGCTGCCGTTTCTAAAAAAGGTCCAGCCGTTGTTGAAATTCCAGTAAACTTTGGTTTCCAAGAAATCGACGAAAACTCATACTACGGTTCAGGTTCTTACGAGCGTTCATTCATCGCTCCTGCTTTGAACGAAGTTGAAATCGATAAAGCTGTTGAAATTTTGAACAATGCTGAACGCCCAGTTATCTACGCTGGTTACGGTGGTGTTAAAGCTGGTGAAGTGATTACTGAATTGTCACGTAAAATCAAAGCACCAATCATCACAACTGGTAAAAACTTTGAAGCTTTTGAATGGAACTACGAAGGTTTGACAGGTTCTGCTTACCGTGTTGGTTGGAAGCCAGCCAACGAAGTGGTCTTTGAAGCAGACACAGTTCTTTTCCTTGGTTCAAACTTCCCATTTGCTGAAGTATACGAAGCATTTAAGAACACTGAAAAATTCATCCAAGTCGATATCGACCCTTACAAACTTGGTAAACGTCACGCTCTTGACGCTTCTATCCTTGGTGACGCAGGTCAAGCAGCTAAAGCTATCCTTGATAAAGTAAATCCCGTTGAATCTACTCCATGGTGGCGTGCAAACGTGAAGAACAACCAAAACTGGCGTGATTACATGAACAAACTCGAAGGTAAAACTGAGGGTGAATTGCAATTGTATCAAGTTTACAACGCTATCAACAAATACGCTGACCAAGACGCTATCTACTCAATCGACGTAGGTGACACTACTCAAACATCTACTCGTCACCTTCACATGACACCTAAGAACATGTGGCGTACATCTCCACTCTTTGCGACAATGGGTATTGCCCTTCCTGGTGGTATCGCTGCTAAGAAAGACAATCCAGATCGCCAAGTATGGAACATCATGGGTGACGGAGCCTTCAACATGTGCTACCCAGACGTCATCACAAACGTTCAATACGACCTTCCAGTTATCAACGTTGTCTTCTCAAATGGTAAATATGCCTTCATCAAGGACAAATACGAAGACACAAACAAACACTTGTTTGGTTGTGACTTCCCTAATGCTGACTATGCGAAAATCGCTGAAGCTCAAGGAGCTATTGGATTTACAGTTGACCGTATCGAAGACATCGACGCAGTCGTTGCTGAAGCTGTTAAATTGAACAAAGAAGGTAAAACTGTTGTTATCGATGCTCACATCACTCCACATCGTCCACTTCCAGTAGAAGTACTTGAATTGGATCCAAAACTTCACTCAGAAGAAGCAATCAAAGCCTTCAAGGAAAAATACGAAGCAGAAGTGCTCGTACCATTCCGCCTCTTCTTGGAAGAAGAAGGGTTGCAATCACGCGCAATCAAATAATTCTGCTCGTCGAAAATCAAATGTAAACTGCGTTATCTTCACCTTGCCGTACTCCAGTACTGCCTGCGGTTCGATGCCTTGTTTATTCTTTGATTTTCTTAGAGCAGAACTTGAAAAGATCGGAGCAATCCGGTCTTTTTATGGAGGATAGTAAATGAATTTAAATCAATTGGATATTATTGTTTCAAATGTTCCCCAAGTCTGTGCTGACTTAGAGCATATTTTGGATAAGAAGGCAGACTATGTTGATGATGGTTTTGCTCAGTTCACGATTGGCAGTCACTGTCTCATGTTATCCCAAAACCATTTGATACCTTTGGAAAATTTTCAGTCAGGAATCATTCTACACATTGAAGTTGAAGATTTGGAACAGAATCAAAAACGTGTGAAAGAATTAGGGATTGAGATTTTACATGGGCCAGTTGTAACTGATTGGGGAACCGAATCCCTGCTAGTAAGTGGCCCTGCTGGTCTAGTGATTGATTTTTATCGTATGAAATAGGACGCTTAGTCATTTGAAGTTAACCATAATGATTCTTAAAAAAGAATGTGCGCATATGAACTATTGAAAGATCGGAGCAATCCGGTCTTTTTCTTTCATTTCTGTTAAAATAAATTCATTAGGATATTTTAAGGAGAAAAATGATGCCAACTACTTTCTTTCTATTATTTGGCTTGATGATGTTAGGCTTTGCTGCTTTTACCTATTTTATGTTTGATTTTTTTATCTTGAGTAATTATAGAAATGCCAAGAGATGTACGGAAAAAACCGAAGGAGTTATTATTAGATACTCTTATGCTCTTTATAACGGGATTAGCCTTCCTGTGGTTGAGTACACTGTTGACGGGAACCAGTACAATGTTGTAGGTCCAAAATTTATTATGGCTATATCAAATACAATCAGTACTCCCTTGGGCTCGGTTGTCTCTGATGTAAAAATGGATAATCTCGAAGATGGTGAAATTCCTCAGATTTTAAGATTCCAGATTTATAGGAACAGTTTTATTTCCTTAACCAAATCACCATTAATGGAACGATTTCCAATTGGAGGGAAAGTTGCCGTTTACTATGATCCTAATAAGCCAAAACATGCCTACGTAGAAAGACCGCTAAAACCAGGACGTTATGCATGGCTGACAGAATGTGCTGTCTATCTCCTTGTTTTTATGATGATTGTCATGGCATTCTTTACGGTGTTTATTCTTCCAAATCTTGTGAACTAATAGTTTCTTGTAGATTTTCTTAAAATTATGAAATCCATATCGTTACTATTTTTATAAAATCTTCTCCCTTCTTTATAAGATAGAAAAAAGAGTTCAATTAGGACTCTTTTTTTGCTATAATGAGGGTGAAAAATCAGACAGGAGATGAAACATGTCAGAACCATTATTTTTAAATTCCGTTATGCAAGAAAAAATCTGGGGAGGTACTAAACTTCGTGATGAGTTTGGCTATGACATCCCGAGCGAAAAGATTGGTGAATATTGGGCAATCTCAGCTCACCCAAATGGTGTTTCCAAGGTAGCCAATGGTCGCTTTGAGGGAATCGACCTAGCTACTTTGTATGCGGAACACCGTGAGTTATTTGGTAACCGTCCAGAGCCAGTATTTCCGCTTTTAACAAAAATCCTTGATGCCAATGACTGGCTCAGTGTTCAAGTCCACCCAGATGATGCTTATGGCCTAGAACATGAGGGCGAACTCGGAAAAACAGAATGTTGGTACATTATTGCTGCAGATGAGGGTTCAGAAATTATTTACGGCCATAACGCTAAGTCAAAAGAAGAACTCCGCCAGCAAATCGAAGATAAAAACTGGGATGCCTTGTTAACAAAAGTTCCTGTAAAAGCTGGAGATTTCTTCTATGTTCCAAGTGGAACCATGCATGCTATTGGAGCAGGTATCTTGATCCTTGAAACGCAACAGTCTAGTGATACAACCTACCGTGTCTATGACTTTGACCGCAAGGATGATAATGGTAACTTGCGCGAGCTTCATCTTGAAAAATCCATCGATGTTCTAAATATTGGTGAGCCTGCTAACAGCCGTCCTGTAACCGTTAAAGCAGACGATTTGCGTTCAACTCTCCTTGTATCCAATGAATTCTTCGCAGTCTACAAGTGGGAAATCACTGGAAAAGTTGACTTTGAAAAAACAGCTGACTATAGCTTGTTGAGTGTCTTAGCTGGTCAAGGGAAACTAATTGTAGACGGTAAGGAATATCCAATTCAAAAAGGTAGCCACTTTATCCTTCCAAGCGATGTTGAAGCTTGGACACTTGAAGGACAAGATTTGGAATTGATTGTTAGTCATCCATAAAAAGAAAGGACCTGAGTTCATTACTCAAGTCCTTTTTTATAGTTACATAAATTGGGCGATAAAGACCACGATGATAATGATTGGGATGATAAAACGAAGAAGGAAGAGCCAGACTTGGAAAAGTCCTTGTTTCCACGGTGTTTCATCAAGATGGAGTTCCTCCATAGCCAATGCTTTTTTGAAAATATATCCTGTAAAGAGAGACAAGCAGAGGGCACCAAAAGGCATGAGGAGATTAGAAACCAAGAAGTCCATGGCATCAAAGAAGGTCTTTCCAAAGATTTGAACGTCTGCCATGACTCCGTAGGATAGGGTTGAAGGGATACCAAATACAAAAGTTAAAACACCTAAAATCATACTCCACTTAGTACGTCTACGATTGTCTTGGTTGGTGATGTTGCCTACATTGATTTCCAGCATTACGACAGAAGAAGTGACTGTCGCAAAGAGGAAAAGCAATAGGAAAAGGATGTAGAAAATACTTCCAAAAGGCATCTTGTCAAAGAGTTGAGGCAAGACAATAAAGAGGAGACTTGGACCACCTTCAGACTGGATGTTAAAGGCTGACATAGCTGGGAAAATAGCTAATCCTGCCATGATGGATACAGAGATGTTCATGGCAACGATGGACATACCTGATTGGACCAGATTGGTTGTCTTATCCAAGTAAGAAGCATAGGTCAACATGGCAGTAACACCGAGCGATAGTGCAAAGAAAGATTGTCCCAGAGCATAGAGGAGTCCGGCGCTTGTCAGTTTTGAAAAGTCAGGTTTGAGGAAGTAAACCACACCTTCCATGGCCTTAGGCAAGCTGAGAGAGCGCCCAATGATAATGACAAAGATGATAAAGAGCAGGGGCATCATAACTTTCGATGCTCTTTCAATCCCTTTTTGAACTCCCTTAGATACGATAAAGATGTTGAGGAAGATGAAGAGGGCTTGGGAACCGAGAGCAATCCATGGATTTGAAATAATATCTGTGAAGAGCTGGGCATAATCACTGCTAATCCCAACTTGGAAGGCTTTAGCAATAGTGATACCTAGATAGACTAAAACCCATCCACCAATAACACTGTAAAAGGATAGGAGGATGAAAAGGGCAAAGGCACCGATCCAACCGATAAAATTGTAGTTCTTGTTATCGCCCAATTTTCCAAAGGTTTTGATTGCTGACACGCCAGCGCTCCGACCAAGGGCAAACTCCGCCAGCAAAAGCGGGAAACCAATTAAAATCGTTGAGATGAGAAAGACCAGTAAAAATCCTCCTCCACCATTGGCAGCGGTCATATAAGGGAATTTCCAAACGGCCCCAAGACCAATAGCAGAACCAGCAGACGCAAGGATGAAGCCCAGTTTCGAGCCCCATTGCGATTTTTCAGACATAGTAAAACTCCGATCTATTTTTTAAAATAAGAAAAGGCTACTTGAGTTGTCAAATAGCCTTCTCTCAATGACTCTTTATGAGCTTTTTATTTGATTGATAGACTTGATTATCCTATCATGATTTTTGAAGTCTGTCAAGAAAATCAATTTTACGTTTTCATAATTCTTAAAAAATACTTGACTCTCCCCAAAGGGGAGGGTATATACTAATTATGTGAGGAGGAAATCATGTACCATATCAAAGAAGCTGCGCAGCTTTCAGGCGTTTCTATCAAAACACTTTACCATTATGATAAGATAGGACTTTTGGTCCCATTAAAGTCAGAAAATGGTTATCGAATCTACAGCCAAGAGGATTTAGAACGACTTCAGGTTATCCTTTATTACAAGTATCTAGGCTTTTCTTTAGAAAAAATAGCAGAGCTATTGAAGGAAGAAAAGACGGACTTGTTACCACATTTGACGAGACAGTTGGATTACCTGACTCGAGAAAGACAACATCTGGATACCTTAATTTCAACCTTACAAAAAACCATTCAAGAACAAAAAGGAGAGAGAAAAATGACCATTGAGGAAAAATTCACTGGATTTAGCTATCAAGACAATCAAAAATACCACCAAGAGGCAGTAGAGAAATATGGCCAAGAAGTCATGGACCAGGCTCTCGAGCGTCAAAAAGGACGAGAGGATGAAGCTACAACAACCTTTAATCAAATCTTTCAAACCTTGGCTCAAAATCTAAAATCTGGTCTGCCGATAACAGCATCTGAAAACCAAGAGGAAGCAGTCAAGCTCTTGCAAGCCATTCGTACCTATGGATTTGACTGCTCTATGGAAGTCTTCGGTCATATCGGAAAAGGCTATGTCTATAATCCAGAGTTTAAGGAAAATATTGACAAATTTGGCCCAGGGACAGCTCAGTACACATCAGATGTTATTGCCCACTATGTAAGCACACAAACTCGATAAAAATCAAAGACCAAGCTAGGACTGACAAAGCCAGTAACAGAAATTTATACTCTTTGAAAATCTCTTCAAACTACGTCAGCTTCACCTTGCCATACTCAAGTAAAGCCTGCGGCTAGCTTTCTAGTTTGCTCTTTGATTTTCATTGAGTATTAGTAGGAGGACACAGACCTAGCTTGAAGATTAGACAAGCTAAAAATCGGCGGAGAGACCTCTGCCGATTTACTGTTATTTGAGTTGGTAAGACCAATCTTCCCCATCCTTATAGTAAAAGAACTCACTGAGGTCTTCTTCCAAAAAAACACGAAGCATATCAGACATATCCTCAGTAGCTAGTTTAAGATGAGATAGATTTTCAAAATCCTCCCACCAGACTTTTCCTTCGTCTGAAGATTGGAGCTCACCAGTAAAGTGTTCAGTTTTGTAAAAGAGGACAACATAGCGATAATCTGCATCATCATACCAGTCTTTGATCCCACAGAGTTGGGGTTTAGAAATGGTCAGACCAGTTTCTTCTTTCACTTCACGAATGACAGCATCGACAAAGGATTCGCCACGTTCAACATGGCCACCAGGAAAGGTAATGCCAGGCCAGTCAGGACTAACTCGGTCTTGAACTAGGACCTTGTCCCCATTTTTAATCAAGCACATGTTGACAAATTCGACTGATTCTCTTCTGTTCATCTTATTTTTCCTATTTTGTTAGTAATTTTTCTACCACGTTTAACTTTCGCATGGTCAGATCAACGCCGAACAGCTTTTCGAGATAGTTGGTATTAAGCTTTTTTCGTTTTGCAGTTCTAGGGAGATAGAGGTAAAGACAATGGTTGCCGATACAAATTTCTTCTTCCCCATAGTCAATATTCAATTTTTCTAATGGTAGACTTTGGATAGCATTCTGGAAAAGAATTATATGTATACGGTCATAAAGATAGTGTTCTCCAAACGGATTTTCTTGGACAATTTTTGTAAAATCACTCTTATTTTTAATGACCATTTTCAAGTCGGCTCCGATTTTTTCTTTTATTAGAGTATGGACTTGTTCTCGTATTTCTTCTATGGCTAAGTCGCTTTCAAGAATAATATTTCCACTTTGAATATAAGTTCGAACGTGTTGAAAACCAGCCTCTGTTAAGATATCTACCAGATAAGACATTTTAGGGATAGCATTTTGTCCATTCGGTGTAACACCTCTCAGTAAAATAATATGTTCCAAAATAGCTCCTTTCTTATCCAATATCTTTAGATACTATATCATTTATAGTTCTAGTTTGAGCCTGCCACCCAGCCGGTACAGAGGGCAGAAGTGATGTTAAATCCCCCCGTATGGGCATTGATATCTAGTACTTCGCCAGCAAAGTGGAGTCCAGGTACTAGCTTACTTTCCAGCGTTTTAGGATTGATTTCCTTGAGACTAACGCCACCTTTAGTTACAAAGGATTTAGCCAATGACATTTTGCCAGTTACAGGGATTTTAAGAGCCTTGATGGACTGGACAAGTTGGTCGCGTTCCTTTTCTGTTAGTTGTTTGACTTTTTCAGGATATCCTTGGACAAAAAATTCTGCCAAGCGTTCAGGGAGTAAAGTTTTTAAGGCATTTTTCAAGGACTTTTCACGGTTCTCTTCTAAAAAGTCAACTAAGTCACCTTCTGAAAGTTGTGGCAAGACATCTAGAGAGAGAATTTCCCCACCCTTGACAAAGCTAGACATGCGTAGCGCAGCAGGACCTGACAAACCAAAGTGGGTAAAGAGTAGGTCATGAGTGATGACATGCTTGCCATAGCTTAGGGTCACATCGTCTAGGGAAATTCCCTGCAAGGCCTTATGCGGGAAATCAGTCAACAATGGACTTTCAGCAGCCTCAAGCTCGGTAATGGTGTGTTTGAAATGTCGGGCGATTTCATGACCAAAACCAGTAGAGCCAGTAGAAGGATAGGATTTTCCACCAGTTGTGACGATGAGTTTATCACAAGTGAAGGTTTGGTCTGCTGACTTAAGGACAAACTGGTCGTCAATCTTTTTAACCGAAACAATCTCTGTTTGAGTGGCAACTTGCCCACCTAGCTCCATGATTTTCTTTTCCAAAGCTTCGATAATGGTTCGAGATTTGTCACTGGCTGGAAAGACGCGGCCATGGTCTTCGACCTTGAGTTTTACGCCATTTTCAGTAAAAAAGTTGATAATATCATGGTTATCAAACTGGGAGAAGACACTGTATAGAAAGCGGCCATTCCCAGGGATGCCAGCTAATAGGTCATCTAGAGTTCCATTATTGGTAACGTTACAGCGACCACCACCAGTACCAGCTAATTTTTTTCCAAGTTTTCGATTTTTTTCGATGAGAAGGGTTTTCTGTCCATAAAAGCTACTGGAAATCGTAGCCATCATACCAGCAGGTCCTCCCCCGATTACAATAGTGTCAAAATGTTTCATAAAAGTATTGTACCATAAAAAAACAAGAGATGATAAGTCATCTCCTGTTTGATTTATTAGTCAATTTCATATCCCATGAGGAGTCCACCTTCTTCTGCATAAAAACTGCAGAGCCCAGAGGTTGGGATAATCTTGATTTCAGCTTGTGGGAATTTTTCACGCAAGAGTTCTGAGAGTTGTTGGCAGAATTTATCATTACTACGGTGAGCCATGACGATACGCCCACCAGCGTAGCCAGCCTTGATTAACTCTTCATAAGCAGCTTGAAGGGACTTCTTAGCACCACGAGCCTTTTGGAGGAGTTCCAAGGTTCCAGTTTCACTTGCTTCCCCGACCATACGAATATTAAGGAGCCCAACAACTGTACCGATCAGCTTACTCAAGCGACCATTCTTAACAAGGTTATCAACCTTAGCGAGAACGAACAATAACTTAGTTTTTTCTTGGTAAGCAGTAATAGCATTAACCACTTCTTCAAAAGAAAGTCCTTGGTCAATCAAATCATTGATTTTCTCAACGATTAGATCAACTTCCCCACCAGCAGACAAACTATCAATGACATGAATCTGAGTATCAGGATGTTCTTCGAGATAGAGATTCTTAGCTAATTGAGCGCTGTTTTGACTACCAGAAAGAGTTCCGGTAATGGTCACTACAAAAATATGTTTGGCACCTTCAAATGCTCGTAAATAATCATCAGGACTAGGGCAAGCTGATTTAGAAGCTTCAGAAGTCGCATACATAGTTTCCATCATCTGATCAATATCCAGATTGGCATCATCGACAAAGACCTGGTCAGCAACTTGAATCGTTAATGGGACACTGATAAATTCAGTATCAAAAGCAAGGTTTGCCAGTTGGCGATAATCACAACCAGAGTCAGCTACAATCTTCCAAGTCATAGAATTTCTCCATCTTTATCACTTATACATTGACAAAGGTTCTGTCTTTTTTTACAATTATATCATGAAAGCCCTTGAAACAAAAGTAGTACCTCTCTGTTGTCACAACTAGAAAGAAATTGTTATGTCTGAACGTAAAATATCTGAAAAATCGCTTGAAAATCTTAGAAAATCCAATCAAGAATCTAATTTGCTAACCAGAGAAGCGATTGAAACAGCTCTTTTGCAACTCTTAGAGAAAAAGGAGTTGGCTAAGATTAGCATTTCTGAGTTAGTCAAGCGTGCTGGCGTTTCTCGTGCAGCTTTTTATCGAAACTATGATTCCAAAGAAGAGATTTTAGAAAGTGTCTTTAAACGTAGCGTCCATAACATCATGGAGCAACTAAGTCATTACGATGTCAAGACGGATCTCTATCTAGTTTGGGTTCACCTTTTTCGAGAAGCCAAGAAAGAAGCCAAGGTTATTCAGCTTGCCCTGGACTATCACTTGGAAAAAATCTTTGTGCAAGCTATGCAGGAATTTTTGGAAAAATATTATGGAAAATCAAAGGGTGTTAGCAGTTATCTGCATTCTTTTTGGAGTTCTGCCATCGTATCCGTTTTGCTAAAATGGATCAAGGATGGAATGAAGGTTCCTGCTGAGAAAATTGCAGATTTGCGTTTGCCATTTTTCAAAAAATAAGTTAAGAGGAGAAAAACTATGACAGAAAAAAGACTGGCTTGGGATGAGTATTTCGCTGCTCAAGCTCTATTGATTGCCAATCGTTCAACCTGTAAACGTGCCAAGGTAGGAGCCGTTTTAGTTAAGGATAACAAGGTTGTTTCAACAGGCTATAATGGCTCTGTATCAGGAACAGAACATTGTATTGACCACGACTGTCTGGTGATTGAGGGCCACTGTGTCCGCACTCTTCATGCAGAGGTAAATGCTATTTTACAAGGGGCAGAGCGTGGCGTTCCAAAGGGCTTTACAGCCTACGTTACTCATTTCCCATGTCTTAACTGTACCAAGCAACTCCTTCAAGTAGGTTGCGAGCGTGTTGTTTATATCAACCAATACCGCATGGATGACTATGCTCAACATCTTTATCGCGAAAAAGGGACAGAGTTAACCCATTTACCACTTGAAACAGTACAAGCAGCTCTCCAAGAGGCTCACCTAATCTAGAAATTATAAAAAAATAAATGGTTTAGAAAGCTTTTTAAGCCATTTTTTGATATAATAAGAAGAATAAATTGAAAGAAGGAATTCTGAAAATGGGAAAACTTGAAGTTATTAATCATCCACTGATTCAACACAAATTGTCAATCTTGCGTCGCACTGACACTTCTACAAAAGCTTTTCGTGAGTTAGTTAACGAGATTGCAATGTTGATGGGATATGAAGTACTTCGTGATCTTCCACTTGAAGACGTTGAAATCGAAACACCTATCACAAAAACAGTTCAAAAACAATTGGCTGGTAAAAAATTAGCGATTGTTCCAATCTTACGTGCAGGTATCGGGATGGTCGATGGGCTATTGAGCTTGGTTCCAGCAGCCAAAGTTGGACATATTGGTATGTACCGTGACGAAGAAACCCTTCAACCAGTAGAATACTTAGTAAAATTACCTGAAGATATCGACCAACGTCAAATCTTTGTGGTTGACCCTATGCTTGCAACTGGTGGTTCAGCAATCTTGGCTGTTGATTCCCTTAAAAAACGTGGGGCTTCAAACATCAAGTTTGTCTGCTTGGTATCTGCTCCTGAAGGAGTAAAAGCTCTTCAAGAAGCTCACCCAGATGTAGAAATCTTTACTGCAGCTTTGGATGAACGTTTGAACGAACATGGTTATATTGTTCCAGGTCTTGGAGACGCAGGAGACCGCTTGTTCGGTACAAAATAAGATTCTAAGCATAGACTAAAACTGTTCATTGGTTTTAGTTTCGAAAGGAGGTTGAATTTTTGTGTCTGTCTTTAGAATGGAGCAAAAATTTGACCTTTTTTGACCAAAAATATATAATAATCCTGTATTGAGTCGTTTGACTAAGAAATATTGAAATCAGAAGGAGAAAAGAATGATTCCTGTAGTTATTGAACAAACAAGTCGTGGAGAACGTTCATATGACATTTACTCACGTCTTTTAAAAGATCGTATCATCATGTTGACTGGACCAGTCGAAGACAATATGGCGAACTCAGTCATCGCTCAATTGCTTTTCTTGGATGCCCAAGATAGTACAAAAGATATTTACCTTTATGTAAATACTCCTGGTGGTTCTGTATCAGCTGGTTTGGCAATCGTTGATACCATGAACTTTATCAAGGCAGATGTCCAAACTATCGTTATGGGGATGGCAGCTTCAATGGGAACAATTATTGCTTCAAGTGGAGCAAAAGGTAAACGTTTCATGCTTCCAAATGCAGAGTACATGATTCACCAACCAATGGGTGGTACAGGTGGTGGTACTCAGCAAACAGATATGGCTATCGCTGCTGAACACTTGCTAAAAACTCGTAAGACTTTGGAGCAAATTCTTGCAGATAACTCTGGTAAATCAGTTGAGCAAATCCATGCAGATGCTGAACGTGATTACTGGATGAGCGCTCAAGAAACACTTGAATATGGTTTCATTGATGAAATCATGGCTAATAATTCTTTGAATTAATCTTTTGAAGCAAACTCGACTGAGTTTGCTTTTTTTGATATAATAGTAAGAAGATTGTTAGAAGGAAGTTGTAATATGTTTCAAAAAGAGAATCGGTCTGGTCTGATTATCTACCTATACTATAATCGTGATGCAAAAAAACTCGATCATTATGGTGATATTTGTTACCACTCTAAAAAACACCGTTATCTGCAACTGTATGTCCCAACAGAAGAAGTGGAAGAACTGGTTAGCCGTTTAGGAAAAGAGAGATTTATCAAAAAAGTGCGACGATGTCATATCCAAGAATTGGAAACTCCCTTTGTTGGTAGTCTCTATAGAAATAGCGAAAACGTTATCATGTAAAAATTAAGATAAATGTGTTGACAATTTTCAGATAATTCGGTATATTCTTAACATGTAATTTAAATTAAGAAATTAAAAGGAGATAAACATGAAGAAAAAATTTGCCTTATCACTTGTAGCTCTTGCAAGTGTAGCTGTTTTAGCAGCTTGTGGAGAAGTGAAGACAGGAGCTTCAAATTCAACTGGTAACCCAGTGGATGAGAAAGTCGTTAAAATTGGTTTCAACTTTGAAGAAACTGGTGCTGTAGCATCTTACGGTACATCTGAGCAAAAGGGTGCTCAACTTGCAGTTGATGAAATCAACGCAGCAGGTGGTATCGATGGAAAACAGATCGAAGTAGTAGACAAAGATAACAAATCTGAAACTGCTGAAGCTGCTTCAGTTTCAACAAACCTTGTTACTCAATCTAAAGTAGCAGCAATCGTAGGACCTGCAACTTCAGGTGCAACTGCAGCAGCAGTAGCAAATGCTACACAAGCTGGGGTTCCATTGATTTCTCCAAGTGCTACTCAAGATGGTTTGACAAAAGGTCAAGATTTCCTTTTCATCGGAACATTCCAAGATAGCTTCCAAGGGAAAATCATTTCTAACTATGTTACAAACAAGTTGAACGCTAAGAAAGTTGTCTTGTATACTGATAACTCAAGCGACTATGCTAAAGGAATTGCAAAATCATTCCGTGATTCATTCTCAGGCGAAATCGTAGCAGATGAAACGTTTGTATCAGGTGACACTGACTTCCAAGCAGCTTTGACAAAAATCAAAGATAAAGACTTTGATGCAATCGTATTGCCAGGTTACTATACAGAAGCTGGTAAGATTGTAAACCAAGCTCGTGGAATGGGAATTGATAAACCAATCATCGGTGGTGATGGATTCAACGGTGCGGAATTTGTTCAACAAGCAACTGCTGAAAGAGCAACAAACATTTACTTCATCTCAGGATTTTCAACTACTGTTGATGTTTCAGATAAAGCAAAAGCCTTCCTTGAAGCTTACCGTGCAAAATACAACGAAGATCCTTCAACATTTGCAGCTCTTGCTTATGACTCAGTTTACCTTGTAGCTAATGCAGCAAAAGGTGCAAAAACTTCAGTTGATATCAAGAACAATCTTGCTAAAACACAAAACTTTGAAGGTGTTACAGGTCAAACAAGCTTTGATGCAGATCACAACACTGTGAAAACAGCCTTCATGATGACCATGAATAATGGTAAAGTAGAAGCGGCAGAAGTCGTAAAACCATAATTATAGATACAGGAAATGGGGAATGAGCTTTTACTCACTCCCTGTTTCGGTGTTTATGAAAGGATTATTTTTTTATAAAAATCCTAAAAAAAAACTTAGAAAGAGTGAACCATATGCTTCAACAACTTGTCAATGGTCTAATCTTGGGGAGTGTCTATGCGCTGCTAGCCCTAGGTTATACTATGGTTTATGGAATTATCAAGCTCATTAACTTTGCCCACGGTGATATTTATATGATGGGTGCTTTCATGGGTTATTTCTTGATTAATTCCTTGCAATTAAATTTCTTTGTTGCCTTGATCTTATCGATGATTGGAACGGCAATTCTCGGTGTTATCATTGAGTTCCTAGCTTATCGTCCATTACGTCATTCAACTCGTATCTCTGTATTGATTACAGCCATCGGGGTTTCCTTCTTACTGGAGTATGGGATGGTCTATCTGGTAGGCGCCAACACACGTGCCTTCCCTCAAGCAATCCAAACAGTTCGTTATGACTTGGGACCAATCAGTCTAACAAATATTCAATTGTTGATTTTGACTGTCTCACTTGTTTTGATGGTTCTTCTACAACTCATCGTACAAAAAACCAAGATGGGGAAAGCCATGCGTGCCGTTTCTGTAGATAGTGATGCTGCTCAGCTGATGGGGATTAACGTGAACCGTACAATCAGTTTCACCTTTGCATTGGGTTCAGCTCTAGCTGGTGCAGCGGGTGTCTTGATTGCACTTTACTATAACTCTCTTGAACCATTGATGGGTATGACTCCAGGTATTAAGTCTTTCGTTGCTGCTGTTCTTGGTGGTATCGGAATCATCCCTGGTGCTGCTCTTGGAGGTTTTGTAATTGGACTATTGGAAACTTTCGCAACAGCCTTTGGAATGTCAGATTACCGAGATGCCATCGTATATGGAATCTTGCTCTTGATCTTGATTGTTCGTCCAGCTGGTATCCTCGGTAAGAATGTGAAAGAGAAGGTGTAAACAATGAAAGATAATTTAAAAGTTAATATTCTCTGGTTATTCCTTTTGTTGCTTGGATACGGTTTGATTAGTTTATTAGTTTCACTAGGAGTTCTAAACCTTTTCCATATTCAAATCCTAGAACAAATCGGGATTAACATTATTCTGGCTGTGGGTCTTAACCTGATTGTTGGTTTCTCTGGTCAGTTTTCACTAGGACATGCTGGTTTTATGGCTATCGGTGCCTATGCTGCAGCTATTATTGGTTCTAAATCTCCAACTTATGGAGCTTTCTTTGGAGCAATGTTGCTTGGTGCCATTATTGCTGGTTTAGTTGCCTTAATCGTAGGTATTCCAACTCTACGTTTGAAAGGGGACTACCTTGCTGTTGCGACATTAGGTGTTGCTGAGATCATTCGAATCTTTATTATTAATGGCGGTGAACTAACTAACGGAGCTGCTGGTATCCTTGGTATTCCAAACTTTACAACCTGGCAAATGGTATATTTCTTTGCTGTGATTACAACAATTGCAACACTAAATTTCCTTCGTAGTCCAATCGGTCGTCTAACTTTATCCGTT
Source organism: Streptococcus sp. SCPM-O-B-15304 (M98) (assembly GCF_058200215.1). NCBI lineage: Bacteria > Bacillati > Bacillota > Bacilli > Lactobacillales > Streptococcaceae > Streptococcus > Streptococcus sp. SCPM-O-B-15304 (M98). The sequence continues at coordinate 95,148 of NZ_JBYQGQ010000002.1, forward strand.
CGTGAAGATGAAATCGCTGCTGAATCAGTTGGGGTCAATACAACTAAGATCAAAATTATTGCTTTTGTATTTGGAGCTATGACTGCAAGTATTGCAGGTTCGCTTCAAGCAGGATTTATCGGCTCTGTTGTGCCAAAAGATTATAGCTTTATCAACTCTATCAACGTTTTAATTATCGTTGTATTTGGTGGCTTGGGATCAATTACAGGAGCAATTGTTGCTGCCATTGTTCTTGGTATTTTGAATATGTTCCTTCAAGACGTAGCTAGCATTCGTATGATTATCTATGCTTTGGCCTTGGTACTCGTTATGATTTTCAGACCAGGTGGTCTACTTGGAACATGGGAATTGAGCCTATCAAGACTCTTTAAAAAAGGTAAGAAGGAGGGACAAAACTAATGGCATTACTTGAAGTAAAACAGTTAACCAAGCATTTTGGTGGTCTGACAGCTGTTGGAGATGTAACTCTTGAATTGAATGAAGGTGAACTTGTTGGCTTGATTGGACCGAACGGAGCTGGGAAAACAACTCTTTTCAACCTACTGACAGGAGTTTATGAACCAAGCGAAGGAACAGTAACCTTGGATGGCCACTTACTAAATGGTAAGCAACCTTATAAAATCGCATCTCTTGGTTTAGGGCGTACCTTCCAGAACATCCGCCTCTTTAAAGACTTGACAGTTTTGGATAACGTTTTGATTGCATTTAGTAACCATCATAAACAACATGTTTTTGCAAGCTTCTTGCGCTTACCTGCTTTTTATAAGAATGAAAAAGAATTAAAGGCTAAAGCCTTAGAATTACTAAAAATCTTTGATTTGGATGGTGATGCTGAAACCTTAGCTAAAAACTTAGCCTATGGCCAACAACGTCGTTTGGAAATTGTTCGCGCCCTTGCTACAGAGCCTAAAATTCTCTTCTTGGATGAGCCAGCAGCAGGTATGAACCCACAAGAAACTGCAGAATTGACTGAGTTGATCCGTCGCATCAAGGATGAATTCAAGATTACCATCATGCTGATTGAACATGATATGAACTTGGTTATGGAAGTTACGGAGCGAATCTATGTTTTAGAGTACGGTCGTTTGATTGCTCATGGGACACCAGATGAAATCAAGAGCAATAAACGTGTTATCGAAGCTTATCTTGGAGGTGAAGCCTAATGTCTATGTTAAAAGTTGAAAACCTCTCAGTTCACTACGGTATGATTCAAGCTGTACGTGATGTGAGCTTTGAAGTTAATGAAGGGGAAGTTGTTTCACTTATCGGTGCTAACGGTGCTGGTAAAACAACCATCCTTCGTACCCTATCAGGTCTTGTGCGCCCAAGTTCTGGTAAAATTGAATTTTTGGGACAAGAAATCCAAAAGATGCCTGCACAGAAGATTGTGGCATCAGGACTTTCTCAAGTACCAGAAGGACGTCATGTTTTCTCAGGTTTGACTGTTATGGAAAACTTGGAGATGGGAGCCTTTCTTAAGAAAAATCGTGAAGAGAACCAAGCAAATCTGAAAAAAGTCTTTTCACGTTTCCCTCGTCTGGAAGAACGTAAAAACCAAGATGCAGCTACCCTTTCTGGTGGTGAGCAACAGATGCTTGCTATGGGACGTGCGCTTATGTCAACGCCTAAACTTCTTCTCTTAGATGAACCATCAATGGGGCTTGCACCAATTTTCATCCAAGAAATTTTTGATATCATTCAAGATATTCAAAAACAAGGTACAACTGTTCTTTTGATCGAGCAAAATGCCAATAAAGCACTAGCCATCGCAGATCGAGGCTATGTTCTTGAAACAGGTAAAATCGTTCTTTCAGGAACAGGTAAAGAACTCGCAGCATCAGACGAAGTCAGAAAAGCATATCTAGGTGGCTAAAAAGGTCCGGGGGACATTTTTAGTCGGCGGATAAGGATTACGTAGTAATCTTCGCATAGTCTGGGAGACTAGTTTAGGTTGCGAATAAGGATTGCGCAAGCAATCCACATTAGTCCGTGGGACCTTTTTAGTCGGCAGATAAAGATTGCTTGGCAATCATCAAATCCAGTGGATTGTTTTAGTCGGTAGATAAAGATTGAACAAGCAATCCACATTAGTCCGTGGAACTTTTTTAGCCGGCGGATAGAGATTGTTCGACAATCATCAGATCCAGTGGATTGTTTTAGTCTGCGGGAAAGATTGCCAAATAAATTACATAATCATAAGATTGAGGGTCCTAATATAGGGCTCTTTTTATAGTATTTCAGAGTTTTCAGAATCTTGAAAAATAGATGAAAGCGTTTGATTGATTTTCGTAAAAAGTGTATAATAAAGCTATAAACATAAAGGAGAGTTCCTATGGCAGTTAAAGATTTTATGACACGAAAGGTCGTATATATTAGCCCAGATACGACTGTAGCACATGCAGCAGACTTGATGCGCGAACAAGGTTTGCATCGTCTTCCTGTTATTGAAAATGATAAATTAGTTGGTCTAGTAACAGAAGGAACAATTGCTGAAGCCAGTCCGTCAAAAGCAACGAGTCTTTCAATCTTCGAGATGAATTACTTGCTCAATAAAACAAAAGTAAAGGACGTCATGATTCGTGATGTTGTAACTGTCTCAGGTTATGCAAGTTTGGAAGATGCAACCTACCTTATGCTGAAAAATAAGATTGGAATCTTACCAGTTATTGATAATGGACAAGTCTATGGTGTCATTACTGACCGTGATGTGTTCAGAGCATTTCTTGAAATTTCTGGTTATGGCGAAGAGGGAATCCGTGTTCGTTTTATCACAGAAAATGAAGTTGGGGTACTTGGTAAGATTGTTTCTTTAATCGTTGAGGAAAATCTAAATATTTCTCATACTGTTAATATTCCACGTAAAGATGGTAAGATTGTTATCGAAGTTCAAATTGAGGGAACGGTTGATCTAGCTACCTTTAAACAGAAATTTGAATCTGAGAATATTCAAGTTGAAGAAATTACACAAACTTTAGCAAAAAAACTGTAAAAAATAAAATAGAAGCAGTTTTTACTTGCTAAAAAAAATTTTTTCTAGTATAATAATTTATTGTGAGCAAACCTCACTTACCCCTTGCAAAGTCTTGGGGTCATTAGACCAAAAGGAGGAACATATCAATGGCTAAATACGAAATTCTTTATATCATTCGTCCAAACATTGAAGAAGAAGCGAAAAACGCTTTGGTAGCACGTTTTGACTCTATCTTGACTGACAACGGTGCAACTGTTGTTGAATCAAAAACATGGGAAAAACGTCGTCTTGCATACGAAATCCAAGATTTCCGCGAAGGACTTTACCACATCGTTAACGTTGAAGCAAATGATGATGCAGCTCTTAAAGAGTTTGACCGTCTTTCAAAAATCAACGCTGACATTCTTCGTCACATGATCGTCAAAACTGACGCGTAAGAAGGTAGATTATGATTAACAATGTTGTACTTGTAGGGCGTATGACTCGTGACGCTGAGTTGCGTTATACCCCATCAAATGTAGCAGTTGCGACTTTTACTCTTGCAGTAAACCGTACATTTAAGAGTCAAAATGGCGAACGTGAGGCTGATTTTATCAATGTCGTTATGTGGCGCCAACAGGCTGAGAATCTTGCTAATTGGGCTAAAAAAGGCTCGCTTATCGGGGTGACAGGTCGTATTCAGACTCGTAGTTACGATAACCAGCAAGGACAACGTGTCTACGTGACGGAAGTCGTGGCTGAGAATTTCCAAATGTTGGAAAGCCGTAGTGTGCGTGAAGGACATACTGGTGGAGCTTATTCTGCACCAAGTTCAAACTATTCAGCACCTACTCAATCAGTACCTGACTTTTCACGTGATGAAAATCCATTCGGAACAACGAATCCTTTGGATATTTCAGATGATGATTTACCATTCTAATGGACAATTAATACTATAAAGGAGAAAAAAACATGGCTCAACAACGTCGTGGCGGATTCAAACGCCGTAAAAAAGTTGATTACATCGCAGCAAACAAAATTGAATATGTTGATTACAAAGATACTGAGCTTCTTAGCCGTTTCGTTTCAGAACGTGGGAAAATCCTTCCTCGTCGTGTAACAGGAACTTCAGCTAAAAACCAACGTAAAGTAACAACAGCTATCAAACGCGCTCGCGTAATGGCTTTGATGCCTTTCGTAAACGAAGATTAAAAAAGGGGTCCGGGTGGACCTCTTTTTCATGAGCATGAAAACAAGAAAGCGAATTAAGACCCCGACGGGTCTTTTTTTCACGAGCATAGAAATGTGAAAGCGAGTTGAGGTCCGGTGGACCTCTTTTTCATGAGCATGAAAACAAGAAAGCGAATTAAAACCCGTTTGGGTCTTTTTTCACGAGCATAGAAATGTGAAAGCGAGTTTGGGTTCAGTGGACCTCTTTTTCAGACCCGGTTGGGTCTTTTTTCACGAGATAGTTTTTTTCTGACCTTGGCGTGCTATAATGGTAATAGAAAGAGTAAAGGTGGGTAAGTCAAAGATGAATTTTACGATTAGAAATATGATTAAGTCTGATATTGAATCCTTATCTCATGGATTTATGAATCAAGGTTGGCCTGGTAGAGAGGAAATTTTGGCTAGATATTTTCTGGAACAGGAAAGTGGGGAGAGAGGAGTCTTAGTTGCAGAGATTGATGGTGCTGTAGCGGGCTACGTTACCATTTTGCCCTCTGCTAAACATGGTCCTTTTGCAGAAGTCTATCCAGAATTATCAGATTTTAATGTGTTTGAGCCTTTTCGAAATCAAGGGATTGGGAATCAACTGCTAGAAGAAGCAGAAAAACGAGTCAAGTTTGTTTCGAGTAAGGTCACTCTTGGCGTAGGTTTGCACTTAGGCTATGGCCCTGCCCAGAGATTGTATATCAGACGGGGCTACATTCCAGATGGGACAGGTGTCTGGTATCGAAATCAACCCTTGGAAATGAATGCAACTAGCCAAAATAATGATGATTTGGTTTTGTATCTAGTAAAGGAATTCGGATAAGAGACAAGGACTTTATTGGGGATGTGGGATTCCTCTACTTTATGGTATAATGGAAAGAGTGAATTGAAGGAGGTAATGAGATGGATGCGAAATTAAGATATAAGGCAAAAAAAATAAAGATTGTTTTTTTTGATATTGATGATACTTTGCGAAACTCAAAGACTGGTTTTATCCCAACCTCAATTCCAACAGTATTTCAACAATTACGTGAAAAAGGTATTTTAACTGGGATTGCGACTGGTCGTGGGATTTTCGGTGTCGTGCCAGAGATTTGCGAACTTAAACCTGACTTTTTTGTTACTCTGAATGGTGCCTATATTGAGGATAAAAAAGGCAATGTGATTGATAGTAACAAAATCTCTAAAGATAAGGTTGAAAGCTATATTGCTTGGACTAAGGAAGTGGGGATTGACTATGGTTTAGTTAGTAGTCATACTGCTAAACTCTCCACTAGAACTGAGTTGATTAGTGAGGCCATTGATCCAATTTATCCTGACTTGGATGTTGATCCTGATTTTTATGAAAAAGAAGACATCTATCAGATGTGGACTTTTGAGGATCAGGGAGATGACCTGACTTTGCCTGAAAGTTTAGCATCGACTTTGCGTATGGTACGCTGGCATGAACATTCGTCAGATGTTGTACCAATTTCAGGTTCAAAAGCAGCTGGTGTAGCAAAAGTTGTAGAACATTTAGGTCTTAAACCTGAGAACGTCATGGTCTTTGGAGACGGTCTTAACGATTTAGAACTCTTTGATTATGCAGGTATTAGTGTTGCTATGGGGATTTCTCATGATGAAATCAAAGAAAAAGCAGATTATATTACAAAAACACTAGAAGAAGATGGCATCTTTGATGCCTTAGAAGGATTTGGTATGGTAGAAAAAGAATTACAGTTTCCGCAAGTAGACATTGAAGCAGTAGAAGGTCCGATTGCGACTATTAAAACAAATCATGGAGATATGCGTATTAAGCTTTTCCCTGAACATGCACCAAAAACAGTAGCCAACTTTATCGCTCTGTCAAAAGATGGTTACTATGACGGGGTCATTTTCCACCGTATTATTAAAGACTTTATGATTCAAGGTGGAGACCCAACTGATACTGGTATGGGTGGCGAATCAATCTATGGTGAGTCATTTGAAGACGAATTTTCAGAGGAACTTTACAATATCCGCGGAGCCCTTTCTATGGCTAATGCTGGACCAAATACAAACGGTAGCCAGTTCTTTATCGTGCAAAATCAACACTTGCCATACTCTAAGAAAGAAATTGCTCGTGGTGGTTGGCCAGAACCAATTGCAGAAATTTATGCGGAACAAGGTGGAACTCCTCACCTAGATCGTCGTCACACAGTTTTTGGACAGCTTGCAGATGAAGCCTCTTATGAAGTTCTGGATGCAATTGCAGGTGTAGAAACAGGTGCAATGGACAAGCCGGTTGAAGATGTCGTCATCGAAACGATTGAAATCGAGGACTAGTATGAAAATAGGTGATAAGCTAACTGGGCGAATTACAGGGATTCAGTCTTATGGAGCCTTTGTGGAGCTAGAAACTGGTATCACAGGTTTGATTCACATTTCTGAAATTCGTACAGGATTTATTGAGAATATCTATGATGTACTGAAAATCGGTGAAGAAGTTCAAGTTCAGGTTGTCGATTTGGACGAATATACAGGTAAAGCAAGTCTTTCTATTCGGACTTTGGAAGAAGAGAAACATCAGTTACCGAGACGGAGACGTTTTTCAAGTGACCGTGTCAAATACGGATTTGCTCCTTTGGCTCGCATGATGCCTATCTGGACCAAGGAAGCTATCTCTAATCTAAATAAGAAAAAGTCTTAATTGATTTTTTCTCTCTTGAAATGTTAATATAGTTTGTTATAATAGAAGTATGGTAGAAGAATTATTAAAATCAGGAGAGAGAATCAATCAGCTCTTTTCTACAGATATCAAGATTATTCAAAATAGAGAGGTTTTTAGCTATTCGGTGGATAGTGTACTTTTGTCACGCTTTCCTCGCTTTCCTAAAAATGGCTTAATAGTGGATTTTTGTGCGGGTAATGGAGCTGTTGGACTTTTTGCCAGTAGTCGTACTAAGGCGAAAATTCTGTCTGTTGAAATCCAGGAACGATTGGCGGATATGGCTGACCGGTCAGTCCGATTAAATGGCTTAGAAGAACAGATGCAGGTCATTTGTGATGATTTGAAAAATATGCCTGCTTACATTCAGGGGAGTAAGGTTGATTTGATTTTATGCAACCCTCCCTATTTTAAGGTGGACCCAAATTCTAATCTGAACGAGAGTGAGCACTATTTGTTGGCTCGGCACGAAATTACGACCAATCTTAAGGAAATCTGCCGTAGTGCCCAAAGTATTCTCAAATCCAATGGGCGTTTGGCCATGGTCCATCGTCCTGATCGATTGTTAGATATCTTAGATACGCTTCAACAGCATAATCTAGCTCCAAAGCGTCTGCAATTTGTTTACCCTAAACGGGAGAAAGAAGCCAATATGCTTTTGATTGAAGCCATCAAGGACGGCTCCACTAGTGGTTTTAAGGTTCTGCCACCACTCATTGTTCATAATGATGATGGTTCCTATACTCCAGAAATTCAAGAGATTTACTATGGATCATAAGGCTTACATGTATGTGGTAGAGTGTTGTGATGGTACCTACTATACTGGCTATACAACGGATGTCAAAAAAAGAATCGCCGTTCACAATAGTGGTAAGGGAGCCAAGTACACACGAGCTCGGTTGCCAGTAAAACTTATCTATGTAGAAGGTTTCGATAGTAAAGAAGAAGCCATGTCAGCCGAAGCGCTTCTAAAACGTAAGAAGAGGCCACAGAAGGAAAGATTTTTATCTGACAACCAAGAAAAAAATTTAATCAGTCATTTTTAAGAGTAGAGGGGAGTTCTTTGACTCCTCTTACTTTTGTCAAAAATTGAAAAAAATGCTACAATAAAGTGAATAAAGAAACGAGGTATTATCATGTCTAAGATTCTAGTATTTGGTCACCAAAATCCAGATTCAGATGCTATTGGTTCATCTGTAGCCTTTGCTTATCTTGCAAAAGAAGCTTATGGTTTGGATACAGAAGCGGTGGCTCTTGGAACTCCAAATGAAGAAACAGCTTTTGTATTGAACTATTTTGGTATGGAAGCACCGCGCGTTATCACATCTGCTAAAGCAGAAGGTGCAGAACAAGTTATCTTGACTGACCACAATGAATTCCAACAATCAGTTTCAGATATTGCTGAAGTAGAAGTTTATGGTGTTGTGGACCACCACCGTGTGGCTAACTTTGAAACCGCAAGCCCACTTTACATGCGTTTGGAACCAGTTGGATCAGCATCTTCTATCGTTTACCGCATGTTCAAAGAACACGGTGTAGCTGTTCCAAAAGAAATTGCAGGTTTGATGCTTTCAGGTTTGATTTCAGATACCCTTCTTTTGAAATCTCCAACAACACACCCATCTGATAAGGTTATTGCGCCTGAATTGGCTGAATTGGCTGGTGTGAACTTGGAAGAATACGGTCTTGCAATGCTCAAAGCTGGTACTAACTTGGCAAGCAAGTCAGCAGAAGAGTTGATTGACATCGATGCCAAAACTTTTGAACTCAACGGAAATAATGTCCGTGTGGCTCAAGTGAATACAGTTGATATTGCTGAAGTCTTGGAACGCCAAGCTGAAATCGAAGCAGCTATCCAAGCCGCAAATGCAGCTAATGGCTACTCTGACTTTGTCTTGATGATTACAGATATCGTCAACTCAAACTCTGAAATTCTTGCTCTTGGTTCAAACATGGACAAGGTGGAAGCAGCCTTTAACTTCAAACTTGAAAACAACCACGCTTTCCTTCCAGGAGCTGTTTCACGTAAGAAACAAGTGGTGCCACAATTGACAGAAAGCTTTAATGGGTAATATTTAAGGAATATTTGGAACTGTTAATTTGACTATTTATAGAAGGTGATAGCATGATGCGATTGATTGAAGGGCTACGCTTTTTGGTTGAGTTTGTAGCAATCCTTGGTCTTTTCTCCGTGTCTGTAATACAAATTTCTTGGCAGGAAAAATTCCTATTTTTTCTTATAGCAGTTCTATTAATCTTATTATGGGCACGATATATGGCGCCAAAATCTCCACATGCTTTTAAAAAATGGCATCGCCTCATTGCTGAGACGTCGATTTTTATTTTAGTTAGTGGTAGTTTTTGGCATTTGTATGGATTGCAAATAGGCATCTTCTACTTAGCTCTGTCTTTTGGAAGTTTGGTGCTACTTTATTATTTTCAGCTAGAGTGATTCTTGGAATATAGTTAATGAATTATTTAAATGGTAATTATTTGACTGGAGATTGACACGAGAAAACGATGTTTTCCATATAGCTAAAGGAGTTTCGGCTCCTTTTTTGCTAGGAGAGAAGTATGTTAGAAAATGGCGATTTGATTTTTGTGAAAGATGATTCGGATATAGGACAGGCCATCCAGGAATCTACTGGTCACTATAGCCATGTGGCCATCTTTTTGGACGGACAGGTTTATCATGCAACGGTTGAAGGTGGTGTCATTGCACAATTATCTGAAGATTTTTTTGAAGACGGGAAAGTATATGACCTCTATAGCTATCCGAAAATCGATAGGAAAGGAGTCAAGAAGCTGGCAGAGAGCCTTTTAGGGGCTCCCTACAATGCTTCCTTTTATCCCAACGGAGCTGGTTTTTACTGTTCTCAGTTTGTAGCAGAAATTCTTCCTATTTTCGAGACCATTCCCATGAAGTTTGGGGATGGGACGAAGGAGATTGGTGATTTCTGGAGAGAATATTATCGAGATTTGGGGCTTCCTGTACCTCTGAATCAGTCCGGCACTAACCCGAGTCAATTAGCAGCATCACCACTTTTAGTTTGTAAAGAAAGGAATCTTCATGATTCAGATTTTTAATCCATCTCGTTTGACGCGACAACCATTCTTTAGAGATTTGGTAGACTATCTTGATCAGCATGATGATGTTATCCTCCGTGAAATCAAGGCTCAGTTTCCAGAGGTCGCAGTTGACAAGCTCTTGGAGGAATACATTAAGGCGGGTTTGATTTTGAGAGAAAACAAACGCTATTATCTCAATCTTCCCTTTCTAGAATCTACAGAATCTCTTGAACTGGACCAAGAAGTCTTTGTGAGAGATGATAGTCCCATCTATCTAGAAATCCTGGAGAAAGAATTTCAGACTGAATTACGTAACCAAACCAATGCAGCTATCCTTGAAGAGTATACGGATTTTACTAGGGAAAAGATGACCTTGTCTAATTATTTTTATAAGGTTAAGCACCAGTATCCGCTGACAGAAGATCAGCAGAAACTCTATGCTGTTTTGGGGGATGTCAATCCTGAGTATGCTCTCAAATATATGACAACATTTTTGCTTAAATTTCTCAAAAAAGATCAACTCATGCAGAAACGACGTGATATCTTTGTTGATAGTTTAGTCTTATTAGGTTATATCGTTCAAAATGAAGATGGAAAATATGAGTTGACTGTAGAATTTGATAAAGAAAGACTCATCTTTATAAAATAATAGAAGAAGACTAGGAAATTTCCTAGCCTTCTTTAAATTTACTATAGATAACGTTCAGCGATGGCTGCATCACCTGGATAGTCTTCTTTCTTACCTTGGATGATTTGGTAGCAGTCAGCTCCTTTACCAGCGATAATGACAGCATCCAGTTCTTGACCTGTAACAGACATCGCAGCCTTGATAGCTTGTTCACGGTCAGCAATCTTTTCAACAGGATGATGGATGTAGCTACTGATTTCATCTGCAATAGCCATTGGATCTTCGTAGTTTGGATCATCAGCCGTTAGAAAGACTTGAATTTCAGGGTGCTGATTGAGAAGAAGTCCAAAGTCCTTACGACGGCTTTCTCCCTTGTTTCCAGTTGAGCCAAGTACTAGAGCAATCTTTCCAGTCTGATGTGTTTCAACCACTGAGATTAGTTTTTTAAGACTGTCACCATTGTGGGCGTAGTCAATGAAAACTTTTGCGCCATTTTTCTGAGTGAGGACTTCCATGCGGCCAGGGACACGAGTTATCGCGATTCCTTTTTTAATGTCTTCCAGACTAGCACCTAAACGAAGGCAGGCAAGTCCAGCAGCGACTGCATTTTCTTGGTTGAAATGTCCAATCAACTGGATATCATAGTCTCCTGCTAATTTACCAGTAGCTGAGAAGCTAAAGGCTTTGGAGTTTTCGATCTGGTTATTTGACTGGCTACCGTAGAAGTCATGCTCTTGGTTCTCAACTTGTTCTTTTAGAACAGAGAAGTGGTCCATATCGCTATTAATGACAACTGCTCGGCTATTTTTCATCAAGAGACGCTTGTGGTAGAAGTAATCTTCAAAGGTTGGATGTTCAATAGGACCAATATGGTCTGGTGTGACGTTGAGAAAAACTCCCACGTCGAAAGTTAAACCATACACTCGATTTACCAAATAAGCTTGGCTGGATACTTCCATGATAAGGTGGGTTCTTCCATTATCAACTGCTTGAGCCATCATATCAAAGAGATCAATGCTTTCAGGAGTTGTTAGAGCAGATTTAAAGAAAGTCTTACCGTCCAAAGTCGTGTTCATGGTTGACAACATAGCTGGATGATGTTGTTGACTTAAGATGTTGTAGGCGAAGTAAGCTGCTGTAGTTTTTCCTTTAGTACCAGTGAAAGCAAGTAATTTTAATTTTTCCTGAGGGTTGCCATAAAACTCCATGGCAATCAAACTCATGGCTTTCTTAATATCGCTAACGACAATAACGGGAATACCGACTTCATAGTCCTGTTCTGCTACATACCAACCAAGCCCTTGTGCGATTGCCGAAAGGAGAAATTCTTTTTTGAAGGCTGCTCCTTTGACAAAAAAGAGGCAATTTTCTTGTGCTTTTCGGCTATCGTAGCAGATGCTATCAAAAACGACATCACTGTAGTTGTAGTGGTAATGTCCTTGGTCGATGATCTCACGGAAGAGATCATCTTTCTTTAAAATATCTAATACGTTTTCAATCTTTATCATACTTTCTATTGTAAACCGAAAGTCTGAATTTTACAAGTAACAAGGAAAAGTTTATAATGGAAGATAAGGAACATTTCCTAGTTATTAAAATTGAATGAGGAAGTTATGTCTAACGAAAATAATCATCAGCAGGCCCAGATGTTACGAGGGACTGCCTGGCTAACGGCTAGTAACTTTATCAGTCGCCTGCTCGGGGCCATCTACATCATCCCTTGGTATATCTGGATGGGGACTTATGCAGCTAAGGCTAATGGCCTCTTCACCATGGGCTACAATATCTACGCCTGGTTCTTGTTGATTTCAACAGCAGGTATCCCGGTAGCGGTCGCTAAGCAGGTCGCTAAATACAATACCATGCATGAGGAAGAGCATAGTTTTGCCCTGATTCGGAGCTTCTTAGGCTTTATGACTGTGCTAGGACTTGCCTTTGCCTTGATTTTATACCTCTTTGCACCTTGGTTGGCGGACCTTTCTGGAGTCGGTAAGGACTTGATCCCCATTATGCAAAGTCTAGCGTGGGCTGTCTTGATATTCCCGTCTATGAGTGTTATCCGTGGATTTTTCCAAGGGATGAATAATCTTAAGCCCTATGCCATGAGTCAAATTGCTGAGCAGGTTATCCGTGTCATTTGGATGCTCTTAGCAACCTTTATCATCATGAAGCTCGGTTCAAAGGATTATCTATCAGCTGTTACCCAATCTACCTTTGCAGCTTTTGTGGGAATGGTAGCTAGTTTTGCAGTCTTGCTTTATTTCCTTTATAAGGAAGGATTGCTCCAAAAAGTTTTTGAAACACGAGATAAGATTGACAGTAAGAGTCTTTTGGTTGATACGATTAAGGAAGCAATTCCGTTTATCTTGACTGGTTCGGCTATTCAGCTTTTCCAAATCTTGGACCAAATGACCTTTATCAATAGTATGAAGTGGTTTACCAACTACAGTAATGAAGACTTGGTTGTCATGTTTTCTTATTTCTCCGCCAATCCTAATAAAATCACCATGATTTTGATTTCGGTTGGAGTTTCGATTGGTAGCGTTGGGCTACCTCTCTTGACAGAGAACTATGTCAAGGGGGATTTGCCAGCGGCTTCTCGTCTCGTTCAAGATAGTATCACCATGCTCTTCTTATTCTTACTTCCAGCAACTGTTGGAGTAGTCATGGTTGGTGAACCTCTCTATACAGTCTTTTATGGTAAGCCAGATAGTTTGGCGATGGGCTTGTTTGTTTTTGCAGTCTTACAGTCAACTATTCTTGGTTTGTACATGGTCTTGTCACCGATGCTTCAAGCTATGTTTCGTAATCGTAAAGCAGTCTTGTATTTTGTTTATGGCTCAATTGCTAAGATTGTTCTTCAATTACCATCAATTGCGATTTTCCATAGTTATGGTCCCCTCATTTCAACGACAATTGGTCTCATCATTCCAAATGTCTTGATGTACCGAGATATCTGTGAGGTGACAGGTGCACGTCGAAAGATTATTCTGAAGAGAACAATTTTAGTCACAATTTTGACTTTAGTCATGTTTATCCTGGTAGGCTTCTTACAATGGATGATAGGATTTGTATTCCAACCAAGTGGACGTTTCTGGAGTTTCATCTATGTTGCTATAATCGGTACTATCGGTGGCGGGCTCTATGGATTCATGACTCTCTATACTCGACTTTTGGATAAGGTTATTGGTCAGGCAAAAGCTGACCAGTTGCGAGCACGTTTGAAATTATCATAATAGTTTATAAATAAAACGAACAGTTTGAACTTTTCTATCCGGAAAAGTTCAAATTGTTCATTTTTTTATTTAAAAATAGGATAAAACATAAAATTAGTAGAAAAAAATCTATAATTTGGTAAAAAATAGATAAAATCACTTGACTAAAAAAAACAATAGCTGTATAATGATACAAATATTTAAATTTGGAGGTTCTGGAAATGAAAAAGTCTAAGGCAAAATATCTGACGCTGGCAGGCCTTGCCCTAAGTGCCGGTCTACTCTTGGCGGCTTGTAGCAACTCAGCTAGTTCTACAAAGACATACAACTATGTCTATTCTAGCGATCCGTCTAGTTTGAACTATCTTGCAGAAAATCGTGCAACAACCAATGACATCGTTACCAATTTGGTAGATGGGTTGATGGAAAATGACCAATACGGTAACTACGTTCCATCCTTAGCAGAGGACTGGAGTGTTTCTCAGGACGGTTTGACATACACTTATAAACTTCGTAAAGATGCTAAGTGGTATACCTCTGAAGGTGAAGAATATGCTCCAGTAACTGCCCAAGATTTTGTAACTGGTTTGAAATATGCAGCTGATAAAAAATCCGAAGCTTTGTACCTCGTACAAGATTCTGTTGCTGGTTTGGGTGACTATATCAACGGAAAAACAACTGACTTTTCAACTGTCGGTGTTAAGGCGATTGACGACCAAACAGTTCAGTACACTTTGACACGACCAGAATCTTATTGGAATTCTAAAACAACATCAACCATTCTCTTCCCTGTCAATGCAGACTTCCTGAAATCAAAAGGGGACGACTTTGGTAAGGTAGACCCTTCTAGTATTTTGTACAATGGACCTTTCTTGATGAAATCCTTTGTTTCAAAATCTGTCATCGAGTTCAAGAAAAATCCCAACTACTGGGATGAAAAAAATGTCTTTGTAGATGATGTGAAATTGGCCTATTATGATGGTAGTGACCAAGATGCACTAGCTCGTAACTTTGTAGAAGGAGTCTACAGCTACGCACGTCTCTATCCAAATAGCTCAAGCTTTGAAGGAATTAAAGAGAAGAACAAGGATAACATCATCTATAGTATGCAAAATGCAACTTCTTATTACTTGAACTTCAACTTGGACAGAAAGTCTTATAACTTCACTTCTAAGTCCTCAGATATCGAAAAGAAATCAACTCAAGAAGCAGTTCTGAATAAAAACTTCCGTCAAGCCTTTAACTATGCTTATAACCGTACAGCCTATGGAGCTCAATCTCAAGGGGAAGACGGAGCAACGAAGATTATTCGTAACCTAGTTGTACCTCCTACATTTGTAAGCATCAACGGAAAAGACTTTGGTGATGTTGTTTCAGAAAAGATGGTCAACTATGGCCAAGAATGGCAAGGAATCAACTTTGCAGATGCGCAAGACCCATACTACAATCCTGAAAAGGCTAAGGCTAAATTTGCGGAAGCCAAGAAAGAATTGGAAGCTAAGGGTGTGCAATTCCCAATCCACTTGGATGTAACAGTTGACCAATCAGCTAAAAAAGGCGTACTTGAAGCAAGCTCTTTGAAACAATCCATCGAATCTGTTCTAGGAGCTGAGAATGTGGTTATCGATATCCAACAATTATCAACAGATGATTACGATAATTCTGGCTACCTCGCTCAAACTGCAGCTCAAAAAGACTTTGATATCTATAATGGCGGTTGGAGTGCGGACTACTTGGATCCATCAAGTTATCTTGATATCTTAAATGTCAATAACGGTGGTATGTTGCAAAACATTGGTCTAGAACCAGGTGAGGTAAATGACAAGGCTAAGGCAGTTGGTCTGGATACTTACACTCAAATGCTAGAAGAAGCGAACAAGGAGCAAGAACCAGCAAAACGTTATGAAAAATATGCTGAAGTTCAAGCTTGGCTCGTTGATAGCGCCCTTGCTATTCCAAACGTTTCTCAGGGTGGAACACCGACCTTGAGAAAGACAGTTCCATTCTCATCGCCATTCTCACAAGCTGGAAATAAGGGTGTCGAATCATACAAGTACCTCAAGTTGCAAGATAAGACTGTAACGGCTGATGAGTATGAAAAAGCTAGACAAAAATGGCTGAAAGAAAAAGAAGAATCTAATAAAAAAGCCCAAGAAGAATTAGCTAAACACATTAAATAATCAGTCTATTCAACAGGAAAAACGATAGTTTCTTAAGAAGCTATCGTTTTTATATAGTTTGAAACTATAACTAGCTCTTGAAAACAAGAAAACGAAGGATACAAAATAAGTGGTACAATAGTTACTATAGATTTGGAGGTATTGTATGAGTAAATCATTTCACATCAACACAATTTTAGCACAAGCAGGGATCAAGTCTGATGAGGCAACAGGTGCTTTGGTTACACCACTTCACTTTTCAACGACTTATCAGCACCCAGAATTTGGTCAATCAACTGGATTTGACTATACCCGCACCAAAAACCCAACTCGTAGCAAGGCAGAGGAAGTTTTGGCAGCTATTGAATCAGCCAACTATGCTTTGGCGACTAGTTCAGGTATGTCTGCGATTGTGTTAGCCTTTAGCGTTTTTCCAGTAGGAAGCAAGGTTTTGGCTGTCCGTGACCTTTACGGTGGTTCTTTCCGCTGGTTCAATCAAGTGGAGCAGGAAGGACGTTTCCACTTTACCTATGCTAACACAGAAGAAGAACTAATTGCCGAGCTAGAAAAGGATGTGGATGTACTCTATATCGAAACGCCAACCAACCCTTTGATGTTGGAATTTGATATTGAAAAATTGGCTCAATTAGCTCATGCTAAGGATGCTAAAGTTGTCGTCGACAATACCTTCTATAGCCCGATTTACCAACGTCCAATTGAAGATGGAGCAGATATTGTCCTTCATTCGGCGACAAAATACCTTGCAGGCCATAATGATGTTCTAGCTGGTGTAGTTGTGACAGATAATGCTGATTTGTACGAAAAACTCTTTTACAATCTCAACACGACAGGGGCTGTCTTGTCACCATTTGATAGTTATCAATTGATTCGTGGTCTCAAGACCTTGTCACTTCGTATGGAGCGCTCAACAGCTAATGCTCAGGAAATCGTAGCCTTTTTGGAACAATCACCTGCAGTCAAAGAAGTTTTGTATACAGGTCGTGGGGGAATGATTTCCTTTAAAGTGGCAGATGAGAAGCGCATCCCTCATATCTTAAATACTTTGAAAGTATTCTCTTTTGCTGAAAGTCTGGGTGGTGTAGAAAGTCTAATTACATATCCAACCACTCAAACCCATGCAGACATTCCTGCAGAGGTTCGTCATTCTTATGGACTGACCGATGACCTCTTGCGCTTGTCTATTGGTATTGAGGATGCTAGAGATTTGATTGAAGATTTGCGTCAAGCCTTGGAAGGATAAGACTATGGGAAGATATGATTTTACGACTTTGCCCAATCGTTTTGGACATCATACTTATAAATGGAAAGAAGCAGAGACTGACCGTCAAGTATTGCCGGCCTGGATTGCTGATATGGACTTTGAAGTCTTACCTGAGATTCGTCAGACTGTCCATGACTATGCGGAGCAATTAGTCTATGGCTATACCTATGCTAGTGATGGTTTGATTGAAGCCGTTCAAGACTGGGAAGAAAAACACCATGGTTATCGTTTTGATAAGGATGCTCTAGTCTTTATCGAAGGAGTAGTACCAGCCATTTCAACAGCCATTCAAGCCTTTACCAAAGAAGGTGAAGCGGTTCTGATTAACACACCGGTTTATCCTCCTTTTGCTCGGAGCATTAAGCTCAACAATCGTCGATTAATCACCAACTCTCTAGTAGAAAAAGATGGACTTTTTGAGATTGACTTTGATCAATTGGAGAAAGATTTTATCGAAGAGGATGTGAAGCTCTACGTTCTCTGTAATCCTCATAATCCTGGTGGACGGGTTTGGGAGAAAGAAGTCTTGGAAAAGATTGGACAACTGTGTCAAAAACATGGAGTTTTGCTAGTATCTGATGAGATTCACCAAGATTTAGCCTTGTTTGGAAATCAACACCAGTCATTCAATACGGTAAATGAAGATTTTAAAGAATTTTCATTGATTTTAAGCAGTGCTACCAAGACCTTTAACATTGCTGGAACGAAAAATTCTTACGCTATTATCGAGAATCCAAAGTTGAGACTTGCTTTCCAAAAACGTCAGCTAGCCAATAATCAACATGAAATCTCAGGTTTGGGATATTTAGCAACAGAAACTGCCTATCGCTATGGGGAGGATTGGTTGACAGAACTCAAAGAACTGATTGAGAAGCATATCAATTATGTAGTGGATTTGTTTGGTAAAGAAACGAAAATCAAGGTCATGAAACCTCAAGGAACCTATCTTATTTGGCTTGATTTTTCAGCCTATGATATTAGCGATGAAGAGCTAAGAAGTCTCTTAAGAGATGAAGCCAAGGTTATCTTGAATAGGGGCTTGGACTTTGGTGAAGAAGGAGCCCTCCATGCTCGCTTAAATGTAGCCATGCCGACATCTGTCTTGGAAGAAGTTTGCCAACGAATCATCTCAACATTTACGAAACTTTAACCATTAGCCTTCAAGAAGAGAACTCTTCTGAGAAGGCTATTTTCGTAAGAAGAAATGTGGTATAATTAAGGGATAAAGTAAAGGGGAAAATATGGCTAAATTGATTCCAGGGAAGCTTCGAATGGAGGGAGCTCAACTCTACGAAACTAGTCAGATTGAAATTATCAAAGAGAAAGACCATCGTCTCTATGCGCGTGTAGCAGATGAAGAAATTCGCTATAGCCTGGATGATGATTTGGTTTTTTGTGCTTGTGATTTTTTCCAAAAAAGAGGGTTTTGTGTGCATCTGGCAGCACTAGAGCATTACCTGAAAAACGATCACATTGGTAAGGAACTTTTGGAAAATCTGGAAAATGTGCACGAAAAAAAGGAAAAAGTCGAAACTCAGGTTACTTTTGGAGGAAAGTTTTTAGAATCTGTCCAAATTCCTAGTCTTTCTGAAATCTATCAGTTGTCTGCTCAAGGTCAGGTGGAAGCAGGGACTAATCGCATTATTTGGACTTTGAGAGTCGGTCTTATCCAGACACAGAAATTCTATGTAATCCGAGATATACCCCTTTTTCTGAAGGTTTTAGAAACTAGCAAACCCTATATGATTGGGAAGTTATATGAAACTTCCTTGAATATTCGTCGTTTTGATGAAAGTAGTCAGTTTGTTCTGGATTTCCTTCGGGGACTTCTAGAAGATGAAGCAGGGGATACTCTCTTTTTCCAGAATCAAGGTCGTCATCTCTATTTCCCACTGTCTTTTTTTGAGCAGGGTGTTAGTCTGCTGATGGGCTTAGATGCATTTCAATTTGACCATCAGATTTCGAATTATCACCACCTTGTATTTCAAGATTTTGATGGTCAAGCAGGTTTGTTTACCTTTCAAATTGAAGAAAAGTCCAACTATTTTGAGATGGAAATTTTTCAACAGGTAGGACTTAATTCGTTTTATAAGGGACAAGTCTTGTTTACTAAAGGTACATTTTATCTTCTGTCTAAAGAACAAGCTAGACTTATAGAAAAATTAAAAAAAGTCCCTATTGATAAAGGTGGTAGAAAGATTTTACAATTTGATACTAGTGATCGAGATCTTTTAGCTTCGACCTTGTCGCAGTTTAAAGACATAGGAGAGGTAAAATCCCCTGATGCGCTTCAAATTCAGTCTTTCCGTCCTTCTTTCTACATGGAAGGAGAAGAGGATGGTTCTATTCGTTTGGATATGCAGTTTCAGTATGAAACTTGCTTAGTAACAAATCGCAATGAACTGGAGAGTCTTCCTTTTGCTAGTGATATTCAACTGGAGAAGCAAGTCTTTCAGTTGGCTCTATCTGCTGGATTTGAAGCAGATTTTCGTTCATGGCGTCAAAGTTTGAAAGCTGATGCAGTTCATACCTTCTTTCAGGAGGTTTTACCAGCTTTTGAAGCGCTTGGAGAATTAAAGATTTCTGAGAGCTTGCAAGATCTCTATCAGGTTCAGAAGCCTCAAGTACACATCTCATCCAAGGGAAGCCTATTAGAAATTCAATTTGATTTTCAAAATATAGATCAAGAAGAAATCGATCGAGCGATGAAAGCGCTAGTTGAGAAGCAGGATTATTACATCAGCTCTTCGAATCAGGTTTACTATTTCGATGATCAGACCAAGCGTATCCGTCAGGATTTAGAAGAATTAGGGATAGAGGACCTACAAGATGGAGCTTTTCGAGCTCGTAAATCCCTAGCTTATACCCTATCTCATCTATTTAAGGATCAGGATCAAATTTCTTTCACCGAAGAATTTCGCAATCTGGCCCATGATTTGACGCATCCAGAAGATTTTCCGATGAAAGAGCTGAATATCCAAGCAGAACTTAGAGACTATCAGAAAAAGGGAATTCAGTGGCTTCAGATGCTTCACCATTATGGCTTTGGTGGGATTTTAGCAGATGATATGGGACTTGGGAAGACCTTGCAAACCATCGCCTTTTTAAGTAGTCATGTTCAAGCAGATACTAGTGTCCTAATCCTTGCTCCGTCTGGCTTAATCTATAACTGGACTGATGAATTTCAAAAGTTTGCTCCAGATTTGGATGTCGTGGTCGTGCATGGCTTAAAATCTCATCGAGAGTCAATTTTGGCAGAAAATCATCAGATTTATGTGACAAGCTATGCTACTTTCCGTCAAGATAGTGAAATTTATCGAGACTTATCTTTTGATTTTCTTTTTCTAGATGAAGCTCAAGTCATGAAAAATGCACAAACGAAGATTGCTCAAAGTTTGCGACGATTTGTGGTTCCATCTGTCTTTGCACTATCAGGAACACCGATTGAAAATCATCTGGGAGAACTCTGGTCGATTTTTCAGATTGTCTTACCAGGTCTCTTACCTGCTAAGAAGGATTTTATGAAACTATCAACTGAGAGAGTGGCTCAATTTATCAAACCCTTTGTCATGAGACGTAAGAAAGAAGAGGTTTTGACAGAGTTGCCTGACTTGATTGAAGTTGTCTATAAGAATGAACTGGAGGATCAACAAAAAGCTATCTATCTTGCTCAACTGCAACAGATGCAGGAACGTTTGGGACAGGTAAGCGATTCGGAATTTCAACGAAATCGCGTCGAAATTTTGACTGGACTCATGCGTCTGCGTCAGATTTGTGATACGCCTGCGCTCTTTATGGAGGACTACCAAGGAGAGAGCGGCAAGCTGGATAGTTTACGAGATTTGCTAGTTCAGATTGCTGAAGGTGGGCATCGTGTACTTATTTTCTCACAATTTAGAGGTATGCTGGATCGGATTGAACAAGAGCTGCCTGACTTAGGCTTGACTTCCTTTAAAATTACGGGTTCAACACCTGCGCAAGAACGTCAGGAAATGACCAAGGCCTTTAACCAAGGAGAGCGCGATGTATTTTTAATTTCCCTAAAGGCTGGCGGGGTCGGTCTCAATCTCACTGGTGCCGATACAGTCATTTTAGTAGACTTATGGTGGAATCCTGCAGTTGAATCGCAGGCTATCGGTCGCGCCCATCGTATGGGGCAAGAGCAAGCTGTTGAAGTTTATCGACTAGTAACTCGAGGTACAATTGAAGAAAAGATTCAAGAATTACAAGAGAAAAAGAAAAATCTTGTTTCTGAAATCTTGGATGGAACAGAGTTTCGTGGCAGTCTGAGTCTAGCTGAAATACGAGAAATTTTAGGGATTTCATGAGACTATACTTGAAAAATCAAGACATTACGCTATAATGGAGTATTGAAAGGAAATAAATATGACACAAAAACGATTTCCAATAGTGGCAGATGATGAAGTCATGTTGACAGAAATGCCAGTTATGAATCTCTACGATGAGTCTGATTTCATCAGTAATATAAAAGGTGATTACCAAGACAAAAACTACTTAGAATGGTCTCCAATCACTGAAGACAAAAAACAAGAGGAAGCCAAGCCTCTTGTAAAACCGATTGAGAAAAAAGAAAAATCCTATGCTGAATTAGCGCGTGAAGAAGCGCGCGCGGATTTGAAAAAGAAGCGCTCGGCTCGATATTTGACTCAGGATGTGAGTCATACGAGACGTCAAACGAAACCAAGCCATGTGCGTCCATCAAATCAACCGACAGCACCTTTTCAAAAGGAAAATCCAGGAGAATTTGCGAAATATAGTCAGAAGTTAGGTCAATCTCACTATATTTTGGCAGAAACAGTTTCTCAAGTGGAACATCCAATTTCAGATGGTGAAACAAGTCATTCCAAGAAAAACAATTATGACTTTTTAAAGAAAAGCCAAATTTATAACAAAAAAAGTAAACAAAAAGAACAAGAACGTCAAGTGGCCCAAGAGCTCAACTTGACTAGAATGAGCGAATAGAGGGGAAGAAAATGGCAAAAACCTATCATTTTATCGGAATCAAAGGATCAGGTATGAGTGCCTTGGCTTTGATGTTGCATCAAATGGGGCACAAGGTGCAAGGTTCTGACGTTGAAAAGTACTACTTTACACAACGTGGACTAGAACAAGCAGGAATTACAATTTTACCTTTTGATGAAAAAAATCTTCAAGGAGATTTAGAAATTATCGCTGGTAATGCCTTCCGTCCAGATAACAATGTTGAAATTGCTTACGCGGACCAAAATGGTATCAGCTATAAACGTTATCATGAGTTTCTTGGTAGCTTTATGCGTGACTTTATCAGCATGGGAGTTGCTGGTGCACACGGTAAGACTTCAACGACTGGGATGCTTTCTCACGTCTTGTCACACATTACTGACACTAGCTACTTGATTGGAGATGGTACAGGTCGTGGTTCTGAAAATGCCAAGTATTTTGTCTTTGAATCAGACGAGTATGAGCGCCATTTCATGCCATATCACCCAGAGTACTCTATCATCACTAACATCGATTTTGACCACCCTGACTATTTCACAAGCTTAGAGGACGTCTTTAACGCCTTCAACGATTATGCCAAACAAATTACTAAAGGCTTGTTCGTTTACGGTGAAGATGCTGAGTTGCGTAAGATTACGGCTAATGCTCCGATTTACTACTATGGTTTTGAAGCAGAAGGTAATGACTTCGTAGCAAGTGACTTGCTTCGTTCTACAACAGGTTCAACCTTTACCGTTCACTTCCGTGGTCAAGAGTTGGGTCAATTCCACATTCCAACTTTCGGTCGCCACAATATCATGAATGCAACAGCAGTGATTGGTTTGCTTTATACTGCTGGCTTTGATTTGAATTTAGTGCGTGAACACTTGAAGACTTTTGGTGGAGTGAAACGGCGCTTTACAGAAAAGGTTGTTAATAATACGGTTATCATTGATGATTTTGCCCACCATCCAACAGAGATCATTGCGACTCTTGATGCTGCACGTCAAAAATACCCAAGCAAGGAAATCGTGGCAATTTTCCAACCACATACCTTTACTCGTACAATTGCCTTGTTGGATGATTTTGCTCAGGCCTTGAATCAGGCTGATGCAGTTTACCTCGCACAAATCTATGGATCTGCTCGTGAGGTGGACCATGGTGATGTCAAAGTAGAAGACCTTGCCAATAAAATCAACAAGAAACATCAAGTTATCACAGTTGAAAATGTTTCTCCACTCCTAGACCATGACAATGCTGTCTATGTTTTCATGGGAGCTGGTGATATCCAAACTTATGAATATTCATTCGAACGTCTCTTGTCTAATTTGACAAGCAATGTTCAGTAAGGAAGATCATGGAATTTCCAATTAATATCAGGGAAGCACAGCAATCAGATATAAATCAGATTTGCTTGATACAAGAAAGTATTTCAAACTCCCTAGAAGTATTGAATAGAGAAATGATAGAAGAACGTATCCGCAACCATGCGGGTACGTTTCTCTTAGCTAGACTGGATGATCAAGGAATTGCCTATATCACTGCGACGACACCTCCTATTCCCTCTTTAAGAAAATGGATGCTTGAGATCGGAGATGAGGAATTCATTAGTGAGAACG
This sequence comes from Streptococcus sp. SCPM-O-B-15304 (M98), assembly GCF_058200215.1. Taxonomy (NCBI): domain Bacteria; kingdom Bacillati; phylum Bacillota; class Bacilli; order Lactobacillales; family Streptococcaceae; genus Streptococcus; species Streptococcus sp. SCPM-O-B-15304 (M98). Next base: position 118,951 of record NZ_JBYQGQ010000002.1, read on the forward strand.
CAATCATCCTTGAAGATTTAGCTGTTGATCCCGATTTTCAGGGGCAAGGCTTTGGAACCTTGTTGCTAGCAGCTTTGAAGGAAGTTACCCGTCAGCAAAATAGACCAGGTATTTATCTGCTTTGTGAGGATGAGTTGCTGGCCTACTTTGAAATGAATGGATTTGTGGAACAAAGGATCGTAGATGGAGAAAGGAGCAGTGGAGTTGCCTTTCTCATGCGTTGGCAGAATCCCTATTATCAGGAGAAAATATGATTATTAGACAAGCTAGATTGACAGATTTAGATCGTATCTTTGAAATTGAACTAGAAAATTTTTCAATTGAAGAAGCCATTCCTCGTCCTGTTTTTGAAGCTCATCTGAAGGAAATTAAGACCAGTTTTTTAGTGGCTGAAAAAGAGGGGGAAATACTAGGCTATATTGAGGGACCAGTAGTCCCTCATCGACATTTGCAAGACCAGTCCTTTACAGAAGACATTAAAGATGATAGCCATCAAAAAGGTGGCTATATCTCTGTGACTTGTCTATCCATTGCTAAGAAAGCTCAAGCTTTAGGTGTCGGACGAAAATTATTGACCGCTTTAAAAGATCTCGCTCTTGAGCATGAGCGTGAGGGAATCAATCTAACCTGCCATGACTATCTCATTGGCTATTATGAGAAACATGGTTTTGTGAATGAAGGAAAATCAAAGTCGACTTTTGCTGGTGAAGAATGGTATGACATGGTCTGGGAAAACACGAATTAGGCATCAGAAAGGCATCTATGGTTGCTTTTCTTTAGTTTTTAAGATATAATATTATGGATTATCAACAAGGAGGTAACACCTTTGAGCGAAAATTCTCGAGAAGAAGAAAAGTTAAGCTTTAAAGAACAAATTTTAAGAGATTTAGAAAGATTAAAAAGAGAAGACGGCATCGCGAATACGAAAAGTAGCAACGATGATTTGTTTTCAAATTTAAGTAAAAGTTCAGAAGCGGAAAAAGCAGCGGAAGAACCTTCGGTAGAAGACTTGATGGCCAATTCTGTTTCTCTAGTGGATGAATTACTTGCTAATGCTCCAGCAGTTCCACCACGTCCAGTTTTACAAGATGATTCAGTTGAAACTTCTGTAGCTTCAGAACCAGTTGTAGCTTCAGAGCCAACTGTAGCTTCAGAGCCAGCTGTAGCTCCAGATCCTCTACCATCAACGGAAGCTGTTGAACCCGTCAAGCCTCTTGAACCTGCTCAACCAGCGGAAGAAGAGAAAGAGTTCAATGCTATTTCGACAAGGATTCCAGTTTCTTATCGTACGAATCAGGCTAAACCAAGTCCTGCTAGAAAGAATATTAAACCTCAACCGAAACCAACAGTTCTTGCAAAAGAAACTCCAAGTCAAGAGCCAGTTGCTCCAGTTGAAACTAGAACTGAACTTCCTAGAAGAAGTCGTAAAGAATCAGTGAAACCAATCAAGAAAAAGAAAAAATCACGCTTGAAAGGATTTTTCGTAACAGTATTTGTTTTATTGATTTTACTAGGTGTGGGTGGATTCTTTGGTTACCGTTATGTCGAATCTGCACTCCAACCGGTTGATGCAAATTCAAAACAGTATGTCACAGTTCAGATTCCAGAAGGGGCCAATCTTCAGCAAATTGGTGATACCTTAGAAAACTCTGGATTGGTAAAACACGGTTTTATCTTTAGCCTTTATGCTAAGTATAAAGACTACAATGATTTGAAATCTGGTTACTATAATTTGCAAAAGAGCATGAGTACAGATGATATCATCAAAGAATTGCAAAAGGGTGGAACGCCTCAACCTCAAGAAGTTGCACTTGCAAATCTTACAATCCCGGAAGGTTATACCCTTGATCAAATCGCACAAACAGTTGGTCAGCTTCAAGGAGACTTTAAAGAACCTTTGACTGCTGATGCCTTCTTGGCAAAAGTGCAAGATGAAACCTTCATCTCTCAATTAGTTGCTAAGTACCCAACCCTTCTCGAAAGCCTACCAACTAAAGAAAGTGGTGTTCGTTATCGTCTAGAAGGATACCTATTCCCAGCAACTTATGCTATCAAAGAAAGCACAACTATTGAAAGCTTGATTGATGAAATGGTGGCAGCTATGGACAAAAACTTGTCAGCACATTATACTGCAATCAAAGAAAAGAACTTGACAGTGAATGAACTCCTCACCATCGCATCACTTGTGGAAAAAGAAGGTTTGAAAACTGACGATCGCAAACTGATCGCTGGAGTTTTCTATAATCGTTTGAACCTTGGCATGCCGCTCCAAAGTAATATTGCTATTCTCTATGCAGAAGGTAAACTAGGACAAAATATTAGCTTGGCAGATGATGCAGCAATTGATACAACAATCAATTCACCATATAATGTTTATACAAACCTTGGCTTAATGCCTGGTCCAGTAGACAGTCCAAGTCTGGATGCAATTGAAGCAAGTATCAATCAAACTAAGAGCGACTATCTCTACTTTGTAGCCAATGTACAAGATGGTAAGGTTTACTTTGCAACGACACGAGAGGAACATGATCGAAACGTTGCAGAGCATGTTAACAGTAAATTGACACAATCAAGTAGTTCAAACTAACTCTTAGAACAAGATTTGCTATTACATCCGTGAATGTAGAAAAGAATCTCTAATTTTTACGGGAATAGCAAGTCACACAAGTCTTTCCGCTATGATTAGAAACGCCTGAAATTCACAAGTTTTAGGCGTTCGGAAATTACGAAAGTAAAAACTTACCTCTTATTTGAACCTGAGTCTAGAAGTGATAGAATCATTAGGTTTAGGCACAGATTTTAAAAGGTCGCTACTAACCAAAATCATTTAAGGAAAGCTTTAAAAAGACTTTGTCTTCATTGTAAAATTATGTGGTTTACCACATAATTTTGCTTTACTACCTAAAGAAATTTAAATTTAATCAAAAGAAAGTTGAGAAAAATGGCAGAAAAAACATATCCAATGACCCTTGAAGAAAAAGAAAAACTCGAAAAAGAATTAGAAGAGTTGAAACTAGTTCGTCGTCCAGAAGTTGTAGAACGCATCAAGATTGCGCGTTCATACGGTGACTTGTCAGAAAATAGTGAGTATGAAGCAGCTAAGGACGAGCAAGCCTTCGTTGAAGGACAAATCTCTAGCTTGGAAATAAAAATCCGTTATGCTGAGATTGTCAATAGCGATGCAGTTGCTCAAGATGAAGTTGCTATCGGGAAAACAGTCACTATCCAAGAAATTGGTGAAGACGACGAAGAAGTATATATCATCGTGGGATCAGCGGGTGCAGATGCCTTTGCAGGTAAAGTATCAAATGAAAGCCCAATTGGGCAAGCCTTGATTGGTAAGAAAACAGGTGATACTGCTACGATCGAAACACCTGTAGGAAGCTATGATGTTAAAATCTTAAAAGTAGAAAAAACAGTTTAATAGGAATGAAAAGAAGGAGTAGATGCAGGGAAAGCGCTTCCCATTACTCCTTTTCTTAATTCTAAAAACTAGAGGAGACTATATGAATTCAGAAAATAAGCACAAAAAGAAAAATAAAATGGAACGTGGGTTAACAAATCGCCATGTTCAGGTTATGGCCATTGCAGGAACAATTGGAACAGGACTTTTTCTAGGAGCTGGACGTTCCATTAGTTTGACAGGTCCGTCAATCGTCTTGGTCTATATGATTACGGGTGGCTTTATGTATCTTATGATGCGTGCTATCGGGGAAATGTTGTACCAGGATCCGGAGCAACATACCTTTATCAATTTTATTACCCGTTATCTAGGTCAGGGTTGGGGTTACTTCTCAGTCTGGTCTTACTGGCTCTCAGTAGTCTTTATCGGAATGGCCGAGATTACGGCTATCTCTCACTATGTTCAGTTTTGGTTTCCATCCTGGCCATCTTGGTTGATTCAGGTTGTATTTCTGACAATACTCGGCTTAGTGAACTTGATTGCCGTTAAAATCTTTGGTGAAGTAGAATTTTGGTTTGCCATGATTAAAATTGTGGCTATTCTTGCTATGATTGCGACAGGTATTTTTATGGTTTTGACCGGCTTTGAAACGCCTTATGGTTCAGCAAGTCTTGCTAATATTAGTGAACACTTCTCACTTTTCCCAAATGGTGGGATGAACTTTGTCATGGCCTTCCAGATGGTTTTCTTTGCTTACTTGATGATTGAATTTATCGGTGTTACTACATCTGAAACTAAGGATCCAAGAAAAGTCTTGCCTAAGGCTGTTAAGGAAATTCCCTTGCGAATTATCTTTTTCTATGGTGGAGCTCTTTTAGCCATCATGTCTATTATTCCTTGGCGTGAGCTTTCTGCAGCAGATTCACCATTTGTAACGGTGTTTGAACTTGTTGGTCTTAAGTGGGCGGCAGCTTTAATTAACTTTGTAGTTTTGACTTCAGCTGCATCAGCCTTGAATTCAACCCTTTACTCAACAGGTCGTCATTTGTACCAAATTGCCCATGATTCACCAAATCGTTTCTTGAAAGCTATTAAGGCAGATACACTCTCACGTCACAACGTTCCTCAGAATGCTATCATTGCTTCTGCGGTATTGATTGGTTTTGCAGCTTTCATCAATGTCCTTCCAGGAGTATCAGATGCCTTTGCTTTGATTACAGCTTCTTCATCAGGTGTTTATATCGCCATCTACATCTTGATCATGGTAGCCCATCTCAAATATCGTAAGTCTAAAGACTTTATGTCAGATGGCTATCTCATGCCTCAATATCGCTTGCTAAATCCTTTAACAATGCTCTTCTTTATCTTTGTATTTGGAACACTCTTTTTACAAGAGTCAACTGTAATGGGAGCTAGAGGTTCAGCTATCTGGATTGTTGCATTTGGTATTTACAGCCAATGGAAATTTAGAAAATAAGTTATATTCTCATCAACTCAGGTTGGTGAGTTTTTTTAAGTTTGACAGTTCTTCAAAATAGGAATATAATCAAGGCGTAAGTGTCTTTGAGGAGGTTTTGATGCACATTAGATTGGAGAATACAGAGTCTCAGAAAGCGCAGGAGATAGGGGATTTGATTCGCTCCTATAATCGTTCCAAAAGAGAAACTGCTGAAAGTGAGCCACTTAATCTGTATATCGAAGATGAACATGGCCGACTCCTGGCTGGCTTAGTAGCAGAGACCTTTGGAAATTGGCTAGAAATCGAGTATTTATTTGTGAAAGAGGAGTTGCGAGGACAAGGAATCGGCTCCCAACTATTGCAGCAAGCAGAGAGTGAAGCAAAAAAGAGAAACTGTCGCTTTGCTTTTGTAAATACTTATCAATTTCAAGCGCCAGCCTTTTATCAGAAGTATGGTTACAAGGAAGTTTTTACTATGAAAGACTATCCCTATACTGGACAAAGGCACTATTATCAAAAAGAGTTGTAAACGGAAAATGAACGATTGAAGAGAGTGGCACTTCATAATGGAGGAGAGTTAATGGATATCATACTAGATATGGGAAATGTTCTATTGGAATGGAACAAGGATAAGATTTTGAATGCTGTAGCTAAAACACAAAAAGATTATCTAATTTTAGACAAGGCGATTTTCCAGTCGGGACTCTGGGAAAGATTGGACCTGGGGACCTTGACTCGAGAAGAATTGGTTGATAAGGTTCTTTCCCTATTAGGAGATTGCTATCAGAAAAAGGTTGAAGAAGTCATTTGGAACTGGCCTGCCTATATCGATATTTACACGGAAGTCTTTCCGCTTCTTGCACGTTTAAAGGAAAATGGCCATCGTATTTTTGTTCTATCTAATACCTCACCAGTTTTTTATGAATTATTGAAAGATCAATTAGCACCTCTAGAAAAGATTTTAGATGGGTTTGTTCTTTCCTGTGATATTAAGGTCATCAAACCTGATCGAAAAATGTTTGAAGAAATCCTCCGTAAATACGAGTTGAATCCAGCAAATTGTGTCTTTCTTGATGATATAGCAGACAACACTAACATGGCTGAAAGTTTAGGCATCAAAGCCTATCAAGTCAAACAGAGAAGTGACGTTGTAGATATTTTGAAAAAATTTGAATAAGCAGAAAACTCTCTATCATTTAGCTGGTAGAGAGTTTTTGTTAAAAAAATCGCACAAAATGACAGATATACATTGCATAATGTAAAATATATGATATAATGAACTTAGAAAGAAGCGCAACTTTTTAAAATTATAAAGGAGGTAAGAAGTGGCTAAGAATTTAAAATTAAAACTTGCTCGAGTAGAGCTTGATATGACACAAGGTGACTTGGCAGAAGCTGTAGGTGTGACTAGACAGACTATCGGCTTGATAGAAGCTGGGAAATATAATCCTAGTCTCTCCCTTTGCCAGTCTATTTGCAGATGCTTAGGCAAAACGTTAGATCAATTATTTTGGGAGGAAGAAGATGAAAAATAGATTTTATTATTATCAATTATTAGATGAAAGAGAAGAGCAACAACTTCATAAAGCTGGTGCAGAGAGTTTTCATATCTCTATCGGATTGTTGTTTCTAGCTTATTTCATAGCAGTGTTAGCACCAAGCCTTTTTAATCCAAGCATGCTTCTCGTAATTATCATCATAGGGACATTTTACTTTTTCACCCGTGCTCGCAATCTCGGTGTGACCTACTATAGTCGTTTTCATTTTACAATTTTAGGTTGCCTATTATTAACTCTAGTGATTACAGCTACCTTGATGCTACAGAACTACCAGTTCAATATCGAAATTTATCAGCACAACCCTCTACATATTAAGTATATTTATGCATGGGTCATTACATATCTCCTTTATCTTCCTTGGGTCTTTATTGGAAACTTAGGATTAAAAAGTTATGGTGAATGGGCTCAGAAAAAGTATGAAAAAGATATGGATGAGCTCGAGAGCATGGAATAGCTTGTTAGCTTTTTATCAATATCGATAAATTGTGTTATAATAGTACTAAATTATGAGAAAAGAAGAAACGTTTTCATCTTTTTACAAATAGGGAAGAAGGATAGTATATGTACCCAGATGACAGTTTAACTTTGCACACAGATTTGTATCAGATTAACATGATGCAAGTTTACTTTGACCAAGACATTCATAACAAGAAAGCAGTTTTTGAAGTTTATTTCCGCCAACAACCTTTCAAAAACGGTTATGCTGTATTTGCAGGTTTGGAACGAATTGTGAAATATCTTGAAAATTTGCGTTTCTCAGATAGCGATATTGCTTATTTGGAATCACTTGGTTATCATGGTGCTTTCTTAGAATATCTCCGTAATCTCAAGTTGGAATTGACTGTACGTTCTGCTCAAGAAGGGGACTTGGTATTTGCCAATGAACCGATTGTTCAAGTGGAAGGTCCTTTGGCTCAGTGTCAATTGGTTGAAACAGCTCTCTTGAATATCGTCAACTTTCAAACATTGATTGCGACCAAGGCAGCTCGTATTCGTTCAGTCATTGATGATGAGCCTTTGATGGAGTTCGGTACACGTCGTGCTCAAGAAATGGATGCAGCTATCTGGGGGACTCGTGCGGCTGTTATTGGTGGTGCCAATGGAACTAGTAATGTACGTGCAGGTAAGCTCTTCGGTATTCCTGTTCTAGGGACTCATGCTCACGCCTTGGTACAAGTCTATGGCAATGATTATCAGGCTTTCAAGGCTTATGCCACAACGCACAAAAACTGTGTTTTCCTAGTGGATACCTACGATACTCTTCGGATCGGTGTTCCAGCAGCAATTCAGGTTGCGCGTGAACTTGGTGATAAGATTAATTTCCTTGGTGTCCGCATTGACTCTGGAGATATTGCCTATATTTCTAAAAAAGTTCGTCAGCAACTAGACGAGGCAGGATTTACGGATGCCAAAATCTATGCATCCAATGATCTTGATGAAAATACTATCCTCAACCTCAAAATGCAAAAAGCTAAGATTGATGTTTGGGGTGTAGGAACTAAGCTCATCACTGCTTATGACCAACCGGCACTTGGAGCAGTCTACAAGGTTGTTGCCATCGAAGATGAGAACGGTCATATGCGCAATACCATTAAACTTTCAAACAATGCAGAGAAAGTTTCAACACCAGGTAAGAAACAAGTTTGGCGCATCACCAGTCGTGAAAAAGGCAAGTCAGAAGGTGATTACATTACCTATGATGGTGTCGATGTTGCTAGCATGACTGAAATCAAAATGTTCCATCCAACCTATACTTATATCAAGAAAACTGTTCGTAATTTTGATGCTGTTCCTCTCTTGGTAGACATTTTCAAGGAAGGTAAGCTAGTCTATGATTTACCAAGTTTACCTGAAATTCAAGCCTATGCTCGTAAGGAATTTGACAAGCTCTGGGACGAATACAAACGCGTTCTTAACCCACAACATTACCCTGTCGACTTGGCTCGTGATGTATGGCAGGACAAGATGGACTTGATTGATAAAATGCGTAAGGAAGCTCTAGGTGAAGGAGAAGAAGAATGAGTTTGCAAGAGACCATTATCCAAGAACTGGGGGTTAAACCAGTGATTGATGCCCAGGAAGAAATCCGTCGTTCGATTGACTTTTTGAAAAGATACTTGAAAAAACATCCTTTTTTAAAGACATTTGTCTTAGGAATTTCTGGGGGACAGGACTCGACCTTGGCAGGACGCTTGGCTCAATTAGCCATGGAAGAAATGCGATCAGAAACAGGTGACGACAGCTATAAATTTATCGCTGTTCGTTTGCCTTATGGAGTGCAAGCTGATGAAGCAGATGCCCAAAAAGCCCTAGCTTTTATCCAGCCAGATGTGAGCCTGGTAGTGAATATCAAGGACTCTGCTGATGCTATGACAACAGCAGTGGAAGCAACAGGCAGTCCTGTTTCCGATTTTAACAAAGGAAATATCAAGGCTCGTAGCCGAATGATTGCCCAATATGCCCTTGCAGGTGCTCATAGCGGAGCTGTTATCGGGACAGACCATGCTGCGGAAAATATCACAGGTTTCTTTACCAAGTTTGGTGACGGTGGTGCAGATATTCTCCCACTCTATCGCCTCAATAAACGCCAAGGAAAACAGCTTTTGAAGGAACTTGGAGCTGATCCAGCCCTCTATGAAAAAATCCCAACAGCAGATTTGGAAGAAGAAAAACCAGGCATTGCAGATGAAGTAGCCTTGGGAGTCACTTACAATGAAATTGATGATTACCTCGAAGGAAAGCAAGTCAGCCCAGAAGCCCAAGCCACCATTGAAAAATGGTGGTACAAAGGCCAACACAAACGCCACTTACCAATCACCGTATTTGATAAGTTTTGGGAGTAAAAACCTCCAGTGGAGGTTTTTACCCTCTCACCTAGAAATAAGAAAGTGAGAGTAAGTCCGGGGGACCTTTTTACCTTGAGCCTAGAAATTAGAAAGCAAGAATAACCTCCAGTGGAGGTTTTTACCCCGAATCTAGGAATAGGGAAACGAGGCAGGTCGGTAACTCGAAGAGTTCGATTTTCCTTGTCTCACCCCCGCAAGGCTGACTAGGCTTGAAAAAACTTGCTAAAGTGCATTTCAAGCCAGACAGCGACTGCGTCATGAAATTAGAGGAAACTGTTGTTTTCTCAATGTTTATGAGTGTAGTGTTTTTACCCCGAGCCTAGAAATAAGAAAGCTAAGAAGGTCCAGTGGACCTTTTTAGCTTGAACATTCAAATAGAAAGAGAGTTACCATTATGAAAGCACTAGGGACACAAACTATTAAGACAGAACGTTTGATACTGAGGAGATTTGTGGAAGGTGATGCTCAAGCCATGTTTGATAATTGGGCTTCACGCTCAGAAAATCTGACTTATGTGACTTGGAATCCACACCTGAATGTTGAACAGACTCAAAATTCTATTGGCAATTGGGTAAAATCCTATGACGATCCAAATTACTACAAATGGGCCATTTGTCTTAAAGAAAATTCAGACCATACCATTGGAGATATCAGTCTTGTTAGTGTGGATGAAGAAAACTCTAGCTGTGAGATTGGATATATCTTAGGGATGGACTACTGGGGACGAGGACTCATGACAGAAGCCTTGAAGGCAGTTTTATCATACTGTCTAGATGAGATTGGATTTGAAGAGGTTGATGCTTGCTATGTAAGTCTAAACCCAGCATCTGGTCGTGTTATGGAAAAGGCGGGTATGACTTTTTGGAAGACGATTCCAAATGCAGTTGAACGAAAAGGTTATAGAGCTGATAAAATTTATTATCAAATCAAAAAATAAGATGGAAAGTTAAGCTTTTCCATCTTATTTTTTTTTTATAATATACTTTTTAATCAAAATAAAGCAAATCTTTGCTGGTACTTGTAAAGAGGTCAAAGCCGTCTTTTGTCACAACACCACAGTCTTCGATGCGGACACCGACTTTACCAGGGATGTAGATACCAGGTTCAACAGAGAAGCACATGCCTTCTTCGATAACCATATCGTTTCCTTCCATAATTGAAGGGAATTCGTGGACATCCATACCGATACCATGACCGAGACGGTGGTTGAAGTACTCACCATAACCTGCTTTTTCGATAACTTCACGGGCAGCACGGTCTACTTCATGCGCAGTGACACCAGGTTTGATAAAGTCAAGGGCAGCTTGTTGGGCTTCAAGAGTCAAGTTGTAAATGTCTTTCTTGAATTGGTCAGGTTTACCAACAGCGACTGTACGAGTCATATCTGATGCATAACCATTGACCATTACACCGAGGTCAAAAAGGAGAAGGGCATTGTTTTCAACCTTGTTGGCTCCAGGAATACCGTGTGGATTTGCAGCGTTATCACCTGTCAAGACCATAGTATCAAAGCTCATTTCATAGCCTTCGCGTTTCATGGCAAAATCAATCTGTGCGATAATATCAGTTTCAGTATTGTCAAGAGAGATATTGTCAAAACCAACTTTGACAGACTTGTCTGCATAGACACCTGCTACCATCATCTTTTGTACTTCGTCAGCTGACTTAATTAAGCGCATACGCTGGATTAGTGGAGTTAAGTTTTCAAATTCAGCAGTTTCAAAGACAGATTTTAAACCGTGGTATTTAGTCAAGATGAGGTTATCAAACTCAACTGCGACACGTTTGAAATCAAGTTGTGGCAAGGCATTTTGGATTTTTTTCCAAGGGTTTTCAGAGTCTACATAACCAACAACTGGGAAAGAGACAGTGCTTGTTGCGCGCTCAACTTCAAGAGCTGGAACAAAGAGAAGTGGTTCCTGATCTCTAAGGACAAAGAGGAACATTTGGCGTTCGTGTGGATCACTGTAAAAACCAGTGAGGTAATTGATAGTGACGGGGTCAGATACGACAGCGACGTCTAGCTTTTCTGATTCAAGATATGTTACAATTTGTTGTAATTTAGACATATGTTACCTTCTTTCTACCCCTCTATTTTTGCAAAAAATAGTAGAAAATGCAAGAGAGAAGGGGAAAAGAGCTTAAAAAAATTCCAACAGCCTATGGCATGCTGGAAATAGGAAGTTTAGTTAAAATCTGCCTTGCTTTTCACATCGCTGTATTCTTCAGCAACTTCTTGACTGAGAATGTCCTCATAAGCTGGAAGGACGATGTCCTGACCATACTTTTTCTTGAGGGCAGTAGTGACCAAGCGATAGGCTAAGTTTGCATTACGGGATAAAATAGGTCCGTGGAAATAAGAACCAAAGACATTTTTATAGTGAACGCCTTCGCCAATTTTCTCTTCATTATTTCCGTTTCCGTATACGACCTGACCGAGTGGTTTTTGGTCATCTGAGAGGAAGGTACGGCCTTGGTGGTTCTCAAAGCCAAAGTAGGTTTCATCGAATTCTTCGTTATGAATTTTAATATCACCGATGAAGCGGTTGTTGGTTTGGTTGAGTGTATAGTGTCCCATAACACCGAGACCTTCGATACGTCTTCCAGAAGCTTCGATATAGTATTGACCCAATAGTTGGAAGCCACCACAGATAGCTAGAACAACACCATCATTTTGGATAAAGTTATCGATGCTTACTTTTTTAGCAGGCAAATCACCAGCAATGATACTTTGTTCAAAGTCTTGACCACCACCGAAAAAGGCGATATCATAGTGATTTTCGTCAAAGTCATCGTGGAGAGAAACGATGTCAACTGTTACGTGAGCACCTAGCTTTTCAGCCACATACTTGAGCATGAGGATATTCCCATTATCCCCGTAGGTATTCATGAGATTGCCATAGAGGTGGGCGATATTTAGCTGGTAAGGATAGTTGCCGTCTTTTGAGGAAAGTGAAGTATAAACCATTAGTTCATCTCCTTTCTAACAAGCTGACGATTGGCCAGTAATTCTCGGAATTCCAGCATAGCAGTATAAGTCGCAAGGATATAAGCATGTTTGCAGTCTTGGACTTCAATCGTTTTAAGAACTTGTTCCAGACTACTTGTTTCAGTGATTTTATCAGCTGGATAACCAGTTACTCGAAGACGACGAGCGATTTCAGAATGACGAACGCCACCGGCGTTGATTTCTGGGATATCCATCTCAGTAATTTGTTCAAAATCAGCATCCCAAATCCAACTGGTATCAATCCCGTCTGCATAATTCGCATTGAGGAGAACAGATAGACTAAATGGATAAGGAGCGAGTTTTATCATTTCAATAGCTTGGGTAGCACCAACAGGATTCTTGATGAGAACCAGTGTGCATTCCTTGTCACCGATTTGGAAGGTTTCTTGGCGTCCAAAAACAGCTCGACTCTTATCAAATCCTTGCTTAATCAGTTGAGAATCAGCACCAAGGTAACGCGCAATAGCAACCGCAGCCAGAGCATTGTAGATATTGTAGAGTCCACCGATTTGAATACCGTATTCCTGTCCGTCAATAACAAAGCGAGAGCGATTGTTGGTTAACTCAACCAATTCTGTCAGACGGTAATCCAAGTCAGGGCGTTTACATCCACAGTTTTCGCAGATATAAGCTCCTAAGTTGGCATAAGTATTAAGCTCATATTTCAAAATACTTTGACAGTCTGGGCAGAGAATACCTTCAGTATTGTAGTGAGCAAGCTTTGCTGGACCTTTTTCCATATCAAAGCCAAAATACTGAACAGGATTTGGAATAGCAGGCTTGTAGAAAAGAGGACTGTCACCATTCAGCAGAACAGTAGCAGTAGGAACTTTTCGAATAGCATCCAAAATCATGTTGTAGGTCGTATAAATCTCACCGTAGCGGTCCATTTGGTCACGGAAGATATTGGTAATGACGAAAAGACTAGGCTGGATATAGTCACAGATGTGTGAGAGACTAGCTTCATCGATTTCAAGAACCGCAATATTTTTTCCAGTTTTTGAAGATTTTGCAGTCAAGAAAGTCGTTGTAATCCCTGTGATCATGTTGGCACCACTTGGATTAGTTAAAACTTGACCATAAATTTCCTTAAGGATACCGACAGTGAGAGCGGTTGTCAAGGTTTTTCCATTGGTACCAGTTACCACAACAATCTCATAGTTCTTCGCTAAATGTTGTAAAATATCTTTATCAAATTGAAGGGCAAGTTTTCCAGGCAGCGTACTTCCACGTCCAAGACGACTCAAAATAAAGTGAGAAGAACGCCCAGCAAGAAGGCCCAAAGTAGTTTTTAATTTCATGTTTCTATTATATCATAAATGCTGAAAAAGACAGATTTGAGATTTTAGAAAAAGAAAAACAGCCCAAGGAGGGCTGCTTTCTATTATTAAATCTATTAAATCGCAAACAAGTCATTCAAGTTCTCAGCCAAGGTTGGGTGAGTGAAGATTTGTTTTGTGAAGTAAGTGTATGGAATCTTGTTGTCCATTGCAACAGTGATGATGTTGATGATTTCTTGTGAACCTTCAGAGAAGATAGTTGCGCCAAGAATTTCTTTTGTTTCAGTATTGACAACAGCTTTGAAGGCACCACGAAGGTCACCATTTACATGTCCACGAGGCATAGCTGCAACAGGGATTTCCTTAACAGCGTATGGAAGCTTCAATTCAGCAGCTTGGCTTTCAGTCAAACCAACTTGTGAAAGTGCAGGTGTGATGAACATAGTATTTGGTACATTGAGACGGTCTTCAAGGGTGTAGCTGCCATCACCAGCAAGGTAGCTGTATACAACACGGAAGTCATCAAGTGAAATGTAAGTGAATTGAAGGCCGCCGTTGACATCTCCAACTGCAAAGACACCAGGAACGTTTGTTTGACAATGTTTGTCCACCTTGATAGCACCACGTTCAGTTAGTTCAATATCTGTATTTTCAAGTTGTAGAGGTTCAACATTTGGTTTACGTCCTGTTGCATAGAGAAGGGCATCGAAACGATAGGTTTCATTTTCAGTCACAACAAGAACTTGGTCACCATCGTTTTTGATTTCAGTAGTATGGATGTTTTGAAACAATTCGATGCCGTCTTCTTCCATGTATTGTTTAGCAAGAGCTGCGATGGAAGGTTCTGCACGAGGTAAGAAAGTGTCCATTGCATCTAAGACTGTTACCTTGCTTCCGAGTTTGTTGTAAAGACCAGCAAATTCAAGACCAATGTTTCCACCACCAAGAATTCCAAGTTTTTCAGGCAATTGTTCCAAGTTTTGGATTCCTGTTGAGTCAAAGACGTTCTTACTTGTAGCAAGACCTGGGATTGGTAATACATTTGAAACAGCACCAGTGTTGATGACGATAGTTTCAGCTGTTAGTTCTTGTTTTTCATCACCAGCTTGAATTTCAATAACCTTGTTTGAGACAAAGTGTGCTTCAGCATCAAAGATATCTACACCTGTACCAGCTACAGTAGCATAATTTTTTCCATTGAGGCGTGTAGTAACCGTATTTTTAGTAGCCATGACTTCCTCAAAAGACAAGTCTTTCTCAGCAGCAACTAGCAAGGTTTTAGTTGGGATGCAACCGATATTGATACAAGTTCCACCGTACATCGCCTTACTACGTTCGATAAGGGCAACCTTTTTACCAGCTGAAGCTAGTTTTCCAGCAAGCGTTTTACCTGCCTTACCAAATCCTATTACAATTAAATCGTATGTTAACATTTTTATTCCTCCTGTTCGATTTTCATTCTAGCACAAGAAAAAAACTTTTGCACAAATCTGCTACGGAAAATAGTTTCAGGAACCGAATGCTCTAACAAATACTTTTTGAGTGAAGAAAATCGATAGAAAAATCGTTTACATGATTTAATCAGGAGGTTAGACTATCTTTTGACCCTCTCTTGTGTTATACTAGATAGGTTGCAAAAAAGCAGTACTTTTCTTTAGTGGAAAAGAAGCAACACGGTCTTTCATAAAAGATATGAAAGTACGTCATGACAAGAAAAGTATAAACTAAGCGCTATAGGATGGCTTCGCACCATCTTTAGAAAGAAGAATAACGTGAAATTTAATGAATTTAACCTTTCTGCTGATTTATTAGCAGAAATTGAAAAAGCAGGATTTGTAGAAGCAAGTCCTATCCAAGAGCAAACCATTCCTCTGGCTCTTGAAGGAAAAGATGTTATCGGACAAGCTCAAACAGGTACAGGAAAAACCGCAGCCTTTGGCTTGCCAACCCTTGAAAAGATTCGTACAGAAGAAGCAACCATTCAAGCTTTGGTCATTGCACCAACACGTGAACTAGCTGTGCAAAGTCAGGAAGAACTCTTCCGTTTTGGTCGAAGCAAGGGTGTAAAAGTCCGTTCTGTTTATGGTGGTTCAAGCATTGAAAAACAAATTAAGGCTCTTAAATCTGGTGCCCATATCGTGGTGGGAACACCAGGTCGTCTCCTAGATTTGATCAAACGCAAGGCATTGAAATTGCAAGATATTGAAACTCTAATCCTTGATGAAGCAGACGAAATGCTCAACATGGGCTTCCTTGAGGATATTGAAGCCATCATCTCACGTGTCCCAGAAAATCGTCAAACTTTACTCTTTTCAGCAACTATGCCAGAAGCTATCAAACGTATCGGGGTTCAGTTCATGAAAGAACCTGAGCATGTGAAGATTGCGGCTAAAGAGTTGACCACAGAACTAGTTGACCAGTACTATATCCGTGTTAAGGAACAAGAAAAATTCGACACTATGACTCGTCTCATGGACGTAGAGCAACCAGAACTGGCAATCGTATTTGGACGGACAAAACGCCGTGTGGATGAGTTGACTCGTGGTCTGAAAATCCGTGGCTTCCGTGCTGAAGGGATTCATGGAGACCTTGACCAAAACAAACGTCTTCGTGTCCTTCGTGATTTCAAAAATGGTAACCTGGATGTCCTCGTAGCAACTGACGTAGCAGCTCGTGGTTTGGATATCTCTGGTGTAACACATGTCTACAACTATGACATCCCACAAGATCCTGAAAGCTATGTTCACCGTATTGGTCGTACAGGTCGTGCTGGTAAGTCAGGTCAATCGATTACTTTCGTAGCACCAAATGAGATGGGCTATCTTCAAATCATCGAAAACTTGACCAAGAAACGCATGAAGGGGTTGAAACCAGCGACAGCAGAAGAAGCCTTCCAAGCTAAAAAGCATGTTGCGTTGAAGAAAATTGAACGTGACTTTGCTGAAGAGACTGTTCGTGGAAACTTTGACAAATTCGCAAAAGATGCCCGTAAACTTGCAGCTGAATTCAGCCCAGAAGAATTGGCAATGTACATCCTAAGTTTGACAGTTCAGGATCCAGATAGTCTTCCAGAAGTTGAAATTGCGCGTGAGAAACCACTGCCATTTAAACCATCAGGTAATGGCTTCGGTGGTAAAGGCAAGGGAGGACGTCGTGGTGAGGATCGTCGAGATCGTGATCGCCGTCGCGACAATCGTCGTGGTGAACGTCGAGATGATTTCAAAAAAGGCAGTCGCAAAAACGACCGCTTTGAGAAGGAAAAACGTTACCGTAAGGATAATAAAAAACCACGTAATACTTCAAGTGAGAAGAAAACTGGTTTTGTAATCCGTAACAAGGGTGATAAATAATAAAAAAAGCGGTTCACTGAGGTGGATCGCTTTTATATATAAGGAGACCGAGAGTTAATAAAAGTTTAATACGAGAAAATAGATTTATATATTTGCTATCTTGTAATATTATATTATCAAAAATTTAGGAACCTGTCAACAAGAAAATTAGAAAAAACTAGTAAAAATTTTCGAACAGTCATGAATTGCAATTCAATAAACAATTTTCAGATAATTATTGAAATAATGATCAATTTATGATATAATGGAAGCGATTAAATACGAGGTGAAAAATGGCACATTTATTAGAAAAAACGAGAAAAATTACGTCTATCCTGAAGCGTGCGGAGGAGAAATTACAAGATGATCTTCCATATAATGCCATCACACGCCAATTAGCGGATATTATTGATTGCAACGCTTGTATCCTAAATAGTAAGGGACGTCTTTTGGGATACTTCATGCGTTACAAGACTAATAATGATCGTGTAGAGCAATTTTTCCAATCAAAAATTTTTCCTGAGGACTATATTCAAGGTGCAAACATGATTTACGATACAGAAGCAAATCTGACTGTAGATCACGAATTAAGCATCTTTCCAGTTGAGAGTCGTGCAGATTTCTCAGAAGGTTTGACAACAATTGCTCCAATCCATGTTTCTGGGATTCGTTTGGGATCTTTGATTATCTGGCGTAATGATAAGAAATTCGAAGATGAGGATTTGATTCTTGTTGAGATAGCTAGTACGGTGGTTGGTATTCAGCTTTTGAACTTCCAACGTGAAGAAGACGAGAAAAATATCCGTCGTCGTACAGCCGTAACTATGGCAGTCAACACTCTTTCTTACTCTGAGTTACGAGCAGTGTCAGCTATTTTGGGTGAATTGAATGGCAATGAAGGACAATTAACTGCGTCAGTCATTGCAGACCGTATCGGTATTACGCGTTCTGTGATTGTCAATGCCCTTCGAAAACTCGAATCTGCAGGAATTATTGAAAGTCGTTCACTGGGGATGAAGGGAACTTATCTTAAGGTCTTGATCCCAGATATCTTTGAAGAAGTGAAAAAGAGGGATTATTAATGACTAAGGCTTTAATTTCGATTGACTATACAGAAGATTTTGTAGCGGATCATGGAAAATTGACAGCTGGAGCTCCTGCTCAAGCTATATCAGAAGCGATCAATCAGGTGACTAGATTAGCATTTGACCGTGGAGATTATATTTTCTTTACCATTGATGCTCATGAGGAAAATGATGTCTTTCATCCAGAAAGTAAACTATTTCCCCCTCATAATCTGATTGGGACTAGCGGGCGTAATCTATATGGTAAGTTAGCCGAGTTCTATCAGGAATATGCTGGCGATAGTCGTGTTTTCTGGATGGACAAACGTCACTATTCGGCTTTTTCTGGCACAGATTTGGATATCCGTCTGAGAGAGCGTCGCGTGGATACAGTCATTTTAACAGGTGTTCTGACAGATATCTGTGTATTGCATACGGCTATCGATGCCTATAATCTGGGTTATCAGATAGAAGTTGTTAAGCCAGCAGTCGCATCTATTTGGCCTGAAAACCACCAGTTTGCACTTGGACATTTTAAGAATACATTAGGAGCGAAACTCCTTGATGAAAACCTAGTTGAAATCAAAGAATAATGTATTCAAAAAAAATGAAAAAAATCTGAAAAAAGTGTTGACAAAGTTTGTGAAAGTTGATATACTAGTAAAGTAATCGACGCGGGGATGGCGGAATTGGCAGACGCGCAGGACTAAGGATCCTGTGACCGCTTTAGGTCGTGAGGGTTCAAGTCCCTCTTTCCGCATAGGAAAAGAGTTAGCTTCAGCTAGCTCTTTATTTTTATATAAACAAGGGCAAAGATTTTGCTCTTTTTTTGTGATTTCATAAACATTTCATATTTGGATATTATAATAGACTTAGAAACATGGAGGTGCTATATGAATCCCACTCAAAGAGCTTGGGCTTACATCAGCAGAAAACGACTGAGAAGTCTCATATTATTCTTGATTCTATTTGTTTTATTGGCAGGAATATCGGCTTGTTTGACGCTTATGAAGTCCAACCAAACAGTAGAAAATAATCTCTATCGTTCATTGAATACATCTTTTTCTATTAAAAGAATAGAAGCAGATCAGACTTTTCAACTGTCTCAACTAGATGACCTTAAAAAGATAAAGGGCCTTGAGAAGATTTCACCTGAGCTTGAAACAATAGCCAAGTTAACTGACAAAGAAGTCATTACTGGAGAACAAAGTATCCAAAGGGATGATTTGACAGAGGCTGAAAAAAATCTTATCACTTTGATTGCTTTAGAAGATTCTTCTAAGGATGTCTCCTTTACAAGCTCTGCCTTTACCCTTAAAGAAGGAAGACATCTCGAAAAAGGGGACAGTAAAAAAATCTTAGTCCATGAAGAATTAGCTAAGAAGAATAACTTAAAACTTGGGGATAAGATTAGCTTAAATCCTGCTCAAGTGGAAGGAAATAGTGGACAAAGGCTAGACTATGAAATCGTAGGTATTTTCTCAGGTAAGAAGCAAGAAAAATTCACTGGTCTTAGCTCAGATTTTAGTGAAAACACGGTCTATACAGACTTCGAAAGTAGCCAAACTCTTCTTGGAAATAAGGAAGATCAAATCACTGCAGCCCGTTTCTATCTTGAAAATCCCAAAGATATGGATGACATCATTCAAGAGGTTGAAAAGTTATCTCTTGAAAATCAAGGCTTTCAAGTGGAAAAGGAAAATAAGGCCTTTGAACAAATCAAGGATTCAGTTTCGACCTTCCAAACCTTCCTACAAATTTTCCTCTATGGTATTATGATTGCTGGTGTAGGAGCTCTGGTCTTGGTCTTGTCACTTTGGTTACGAGAGCGAGTCTACGAGGTTGGTATTTTATTGGCGCTAGGAAAAGGAAAAATAGCAATCTTTAGTCAATTCTGCCTGGAAGTTATCCTGGTTTCATTGGCAGCAATTTTACCAGCATTTCTTGCAGGAAATGCCATTACTTCCTATCTTTTAAAAACTGTACTAGCAAGTGGCGATCAAGTCGCATTACAAGATACACTGGCCAAAGCGACTAATCTTTCAACAAGTCTTCTTTCATTTGGAGAATCTTATGTCTTTCTCCTTGTGATTAGCTCCTTGTCAGTTGCACTTTGTTTTATCTTTTTATTTAGAAAATCACCGAAAGAAATTTTATCATCCATCAGTTAATAAAGGAGAAATCATGACTTTACTACAATTACAAGATCTTACTTATCGTTACAAGAACACTGCAGAAGCAGTATTATATAAAATCAATTACGATTTTGAACCAGGCAAGTTTTATAGTATTATCGGAGACTCAGGAGCTGGGAAGTCAACACTCTTATCTCTATTAGCAGGACTTGATAGCCCAGTCGAAGGAGCTATCTTATTCGAAGGCAAGGATATTCGTGAACAAGGTTATTCTTATCATCGCATGCACCATATCTCTTTGGTTTTCCAAAACTATAACTTGATTGATTATCTTTCTCCATTGGAAAATATCCGCTTGGTTAATAAAAAAGCTAGCAAGGATATCCTTCTTGAACTTGGTTTAGATGAAAGTCAAATCAAGCGGAATGTTCTCCAATTATCAGGAGGGCAGCAACAACGGGTGGCCATTGCTCGTAGCCTTGTATCGGAAGCACCAGTGATTTTAGCGGATGAACCAACAGGAAACCTAGATCCTAAGACAGCTGGGGATATCATTGACCTGCTCAAATCTCTTGCTGAGAAAACAGGCAAGTGTGTGATCGTTGTGACCCACAGTAAGGAAGTAGCACAGGCGTCAGATATTACACTGGAATTGAAGGATAAAAAGCTGACAGAAACAAGAAGAAATAGTAACTAAAACTTTTAAATATATAAGCGAAGTAAATCTAGAAAGGAATCTTATGTTACACAACGCATTTGCCTATGTCACAAGAAAATTTTTTAAGTCGCTTGTGATCTTTCTCATCATTCTCTTGATGGCTAGTTTGAGTTTGATCGGCTTGTCTATCAAGGGTGCGACAGCCAAGGCTTCTCAAGAAACCTTTAAGAATATCACCAATAGTTTTTCTATGCAAATCAATCGTAGAGTTAACCAAGGAACTCCACGTGGTGCAGGGAATATCAAGGGTGAAGATATTAAAAAAATTACTGAAAATAAGGCCATCGAATCTTACATCAAACGTATCAATGCTATCGGTGATTTAACAGGCTACGAATTGATTGAGACACCTGAAACCAAGAAAAATCTAACGCCAGATCGAGCTCAACGTTTTGGAAGTAGTTTGATGATAACAGGTGTTAATGACTCTTCTAAAGAAGACAAGTTTGTATCAGGCTCTTACAAACTAGTTGAAGGTGAGCATTTAACAAACGATGACAAATACCAGATTCTCATGCACAAAGACTTGGCTGCTAAACATGGCTGGAAGGTAGGAGATAAGGTCAAACTGAACTCCAATATTTACGATGCCGATAATGAAAAAGGAGCCAAGGAAACAGTAGAAGTAACGATCAAAGGACTCTTTGATGGACATAACAAATCTGCTGTGACCTACTCACAAGAACTTTATGAGAATACAGCTATCACAGATATTCACACAGCTGCCCAGCTCTATGGTTATACTGAAGATACAGCTATCTATGGCGATGCTACCTTCTTTGTAGCTGGAGATAAGAACCTAGATAGTGTCATGCAAGAACTAGGGTCAATAAACGGCATCAACTGGAAAATGTATAGCTTGATTAAGAGTTCATCTAACTATCCTGCCCTTGAACAATCCATCTCCGGCATGTACAAGATGGCTAATCTGCTTTTCTGGGGTAGCTTGAGCTTTTCTGTTCTACTACTTGCTCTCTTACTCACACTTTGGATTAACGCCCGTCGTAAAGAGGTTGGAATTCTCCTTTCAATTGGTCTTAAACAAGCAAGTATTCTAGGTCAATTTATCACAGAAGCAGTTATGATTGCTATTCCAGCTCTCATTTCAGCCTACTTCCTAGCTAATTATACAGCTCGTGCTATTGGAAATACAGTACTAGCCAATGTCACATCAGATGTGGCTAAGCAGGCAAGTAAGGCAGCCCAAGCTTCCAATCTCGGTGGTGGTGCAGAAGTTGACGGCTTTAGCAAGACTCTTTCAAGTTTGGATATTTCTATTCAACCTTCAGACTTTGCCATCATCTTTGTACTTGGCTTGGTTCTAGTAGTACTAGTTATGGCACTTGCTTCCAGCAATCTCCTCTTTAAACAACCAAAAGAACTCTTGTTGGATAGTGAATAAAAAAATCTGCTACCTATTCTCACTCAAATGAGATATAATATAGGTAGCATTTTTGTTAGAAAAGGATTTATATGAAAATTCTAATTGTAGAAGATGAAGACATGATCCGTGAGGGAATTAGTGATTACTTGGCGGATTGTGGCTATGAAACCCTTCAGGCAGCAGATGGCCTTGAGGCCTTAGAACAATTTTCTCATCATCAGGTTGCCTTGGTTCTCCTAGATATTCAAATGCCTAAACTCAATGGTTTAGAGGTCTTATCAGAAATCCGCAAGACCAGTCAAGTTCCTGTTTTGATGTTGACAGCTTTTCAAGACGAGGAGTATAAGATGAGTGCCTTTGCTGCATTAGCAGATGGTTATTTGGAAAAGCCTTTTTCTCTATCTTTGTTAAAAGTACGAGTGGATG
Organism: Streptococcus sp. SCPM-O-B-15304 (M98); assembly: GCF_058200215.1. NCBI lineage: Bacteria > Bacillati > Bacillota > Bacilli > Lactobacillales > Streptococcaceae > Streptococcus > Streptococcus sp. SCPM-O-B-15304 (M98). The sequence continues at coordinate 141,564 of NZ_JBYQGQ010000002.1, forward strand.
CCATCTTTAAACGTTATTATGATACTGGTCGTATTTTTACCTATAGAGACACCGAGGTAGACTTTGACAGTTATAGCGCCAAAGTGGCTGGCCAAGAGGTTGCAGTGAATGCAAAAGAACTGGAAATTTTAGACTATCTGGTTAAAAATGAAGGTCGAGCCTTAACACGGTCGCAGATTATCGATGCTGTATGGAAGATGACAGATGAGATCCCTTTTGACAGAGTGATCGATGTCTATATCAAGGAACTACGGAAAAAATTGGATTTAGACTGTATTCTTACCGTGCGCAACGTTGGTTATAAATTGGAGAGAAAATGAGACGTTCAGGTTTATTTAAAAAAATTTTTATCTATACCTTCTCGGTATTTTCTACCTTGGTCATTTGTTTGCATTTGGCCATCTATTTCCTCTTTCCATCGACCTATCTCAGTCACCGTCAGGAGAGCATAGGCCTCAAGGCTACCGAAATTGCACAATCCCTCCAAGGAAAGGACAGTCAAACTATCCAGGAAGTCCTTGAACTCTATTCTCAAAGTAGTGATATTAAGGGATCTATCAAGGGAGAGATGACCCAAGATAAGTTGGAGGTCAAGGACAATCTTCCCATTGATAAAGAACGACAAACAGCCTCCTTGGTCATTGAGGAAAGAGAAGTTCAAACCAAGGATGGTCAGACTATGACCTTGCAGTTTTTAGCCTCTATGGATTTGCAGAAAGAAGCAGAAGACATCAGTCTTCAATTTCTGCCTTATACTTTATTAGCGTCTTTCATCATTTCGCTCCTCATCGCCTTTATCTATGCGAAAACCATTGTAGCTCCGATTTTGGAAATCAAACGAGTGACTCGACGGATGATGGACTTGGATGCTCAAGTACGCTTGCGCGTGGATTCCAAGGATGAGATTGGTGATCTCAAAGACCAGATTAATAGTCTCTATCAGCATCTCTTGACCGTTATTGCAGACTTGCATGAGAAAAATGAGGCAATCCTCCAACTAGAAAAAATGAAGGTAGAGTTTTTGAGAGGTGCTTCCCATGAGCTCAAGACACCTCTTGCTAGTCTGAAGATTCTTCTGGAAAATATGCAAGCCAATATCGGACGTTATAAAGATAGAGACCATTACCTTGGAGTTTCTCTAGGAATTGTGGATGATTTAAGTCACCATGTCCAGCAAATTCTATCCCTTTCTTCGGTACAGGAATTGCGAGATAAGAAGGAAGAAATCAATCTTTTGGATATGACCAATCTTCTATTGAAGGACTATGACTTATTAGCCAAAGAGAGAGAAATCACTGTAGACAATCAACTGACTAACCAACAAACTTATCTAAATCCTTCTGTACTCAAGCTTATTCTTTCCAATCTTATCAGTAATGCTGTGAAACACTCTGTTCAAGGAGGCTATCTAAAAATTGGAGCAAAAGATGGTTGGGTTTTCATTGAGAACGCCTGTACACCTGAGGAGCAAGATAAGTTTGAACAATCCTTTACGGCTTCTAGTCGACAAAGTAAGGGAGCTGGCTTGGGACTTTTCGTGGTCAAAAGTTTATTAGAAAATGAAGAAATTAACTATCATTTTGAAAGAGCTGAAGATCACCTAGTATTTTTCATGAAGCTACCTCAGACCGAGTTGGAAAGTGATTAAGAAAGGGTTTACATCTATCTAATTGGAAGAAATTCAATCTAAAGTATGGGAAAAACTAGCTTTTTTTGCTAAAAAGTGATAAAATGAACAATGTAAATGGGATGTCCCATAAAAATATACAGGAGGCCTGATAAAATGGCAATCGTTTCAGCAGAAAAATTTGTCCAAGCAGCTCGTGACAACGGTTATGCAGTTGGTGGATTTAACACAAACAACCTTGAGTGGACTCAAGCTATCTTGCGCGCAGCAGAAGCTAAAAAAGCTCCAGTTTTGATCCAAACTTCAATGGGTGCTGCTAAATACATGGGTGGTTACAAAGTTGCTCGCAACTTGATCGCTAACCTTGTTGAATCAATGGGTATCACTGTACCAGTAGCTATCCACCTTGACCACGGTCACTACGAAGATGCACTTGAGTGTATTCAAGTTGGTTATACTTCAGTTATGTTTGACGGTTCACACCTTCCAGTTGAAGAAAACCTTGAAAAAGCTCGTAAAGTTGTAGAATTTGCTCACGCAAATGGTGTATCAGTAGAAGCTGAAGTTGGAACTATCGGTGGTGAAGAAGACGGAATCATCGGTGACGGTGAATTGGCTCCAATTGAAGACGCTAAAGCAATGGTTGCAACTGGTATTGACTTCTTGGCAGCTGGTATCGGTAACATCCACGGTCCTTACCCAGCAAACTGGAAAGGTCTTCACCTTGACCACTTGCAAAAATTGACTGAAGCTGTACCAGGATTCCCAATCGTATTGCACGGTGGTTCAGGTATTCCTGATGACCAAATCCAAGCAGCTATCAAACTTGGTGTTGCTAAAGTTAACGTTAACACTGAATGCCAAATCGCATTCGCTAACGCAACTCGTAAATTTGCTCGTGACTACGAAGCAAACGAAGCAGAATACGACAAGAAAAAACTCTTCGACCCACGTAAATTCTTGGCTGACGGTGTAAAAGCTATCCAAGCATCAGTTGAAGAACGTATCGACGTATTCGGTTCAGAAGGTAAAGCTTAATCTAGCTGAACAAAACATAACAGAAACCTGCCCGTAAGGGTGGGTTTTTCATTTTCCAACTCTTCTCAATCTTATTTAAAAAGTGATATAATGAAGATGGAACGAATCATTTAGTGGATTTTTTGGTAAAACTAGTTTTTAAATCAACCTTTGAAAGGAAAAATAGCCATGATATTCGATCAGTCCTTGCAAGCTTACATACATGAAGTAGATGATGTTCTTGTAGCTTGGGAAGAAAAACCAAGTGGAAATTTTGAGATGGAAGCTCAGTTGCTTGCAGCCAATTACCATAAAAATCTTTCCCGTATTCTTGCATTTATACTGCCTCATTTACAAGAATTTTATGGTCATTTCACAGATGAAGAAGCTACTGAAAAATTGGGTAAACCCATCATCGAGCCAGAAAGACAAACCGTTACTTTCTGTGATCAAACTTTTGATGATATTCATATCTTTTCTTTTGATTATCAGGGGCAAGACTTTGAAATTCTAAAGAATTTTGCCATTGATGGTTAAGGTCTGTTTTCAGTTTTAAAAAGAAGGGGAGAGACTGATGAGTACTGCTGATTTTGTCTTTGTAGAGACTAAAGAACCCGTATTCCTTGATTTACAAGCCTTTTGTCGTGCTTTGAGAGAAAGATTCCCAGGTATTATGGTTAGAGAAAGAACTAATCCCGAAAAAGCTTACTCGCTTTCTTGGGATTATCAAAGTCCTCAGCTTACCTTGGAAAGTTCACTGAGTAGCAATAAAAATGTTTTTGTGATTGATTACTTTGATTCAACGAACAGATTACAAGATTATGCCTCCTACATCATCTGGCTTCGGAAATGGTTTCCAGCTGAAGAGAAGGTTTTCTTTTGTGATGAAGGATATGAGTATGTGTTGGAGCTTCCTAGTGTTTTATCCCAAAAAGAGTTGGAAAACTACTTACGAACAAGGTTTGATGAGTGAAGAAAAAGTTCAAAGACAAATATGATATGGAAAAGTGAAAAAGGAGAATCAGATGCTTACTAGAGATGAGATTTTAGTTGCTTTGCAAGATGCAATTACTGAATACCAAGAATTTGAGTTGGCAGATGAGATTATGGATGTTATGGAGCTTTATGATCAACCCTTTGATTTGGTTGCCCCCATTTTAGAATTTATTTCCGAGCATCCAGAAGTAGATTTTGGTTCTCCAGGTTACTTGGTTCACTTTGTGGAGAGATTTTATCATCAAGGCTATGAGGATTTATTGATGGAAGTAGTTGGTAAAAAGCCAACCTTGCATAATATTTGGATGCTTCATCGATGTTGTAATGACAATGATCCAAATCTAGTCTGGCAGATTCAGGCTTTGGTTGGAGAACTTAAGAAGGATAAGACTCTTGATTCACAAGTAAGAAGCATGATTGAAGACTTAACTTGGTAGAGGGAGGTGATGTAGCATCACCTTTTTATCTTTTCTTAGGGATAAAAATTTTCGATATGAATTAACACTTGTTTTCCTTAGACATTTGCACTATAATAGGGTGTTATTAGGGCTTTCTTTCCTTATGTTGAAAAAGAAGGCAGATTTTTGGAGATAAGAAGTCGTGTTTGAATGTTCAGGAGCTTGATTTAACGATTTCTTACTAAAGGGAGATAGATATGGCAATGATAGAAGTGGAACATCTTCAGAAAAATTTTGTGAAGACTGTTAAGGAACCGGGCTTGAAGGGAGCCTTGCGCTCCTTTATTCATCCTGAAAAGCAGACCTTTGAAGCGGTCAAGGATTTAACCTTTGAAGTTCCAAAAGGGCAGATTCTAGGCTTTATCGGAGCTAATGGTGCTGGGAAGTCGACAACCATCAAAATGCTAACAGGGATTTTGAAACCAACATCTGGTTTTTGTCGGATTAACGGCAAGATTCCCCAGGATAATCGCCAAGATTATGTCAAGGATATTGGAGTCGTTTTCGGACAACGTACCCAGCTATGGTGGGATTTGGCACTGCAAGAGACCTACACGGTTTTGAAGGAGATTTACGATGTGCCAGACTCGCTTTTCCATAAGCGTATGGACTTTTTGAATGAAGTTTTGGATTTGAAGGAATTTATCAAGGATCCTGTGCGGACTCTTTCATTGGGTCAACGGATGCGGGCGGACATTGCGGCTTCCTTGCTTCACAATCCCAAAGTTCTCTTTTTAGATGAGCCGACTATTGGTTTGGATGTGTCGGTCAAGGATAACATTCGACGTGCTATCACCCAGATTAATCAGGAGGAAGAGACAACTATTCTCTTGACCACTCACGACTTGAGCGATATTGAGCAACTCTGTGATCGGATTTTTATGATTGACAAGGGGCAGGAGATTTTTGATGGGACGGTGAGCCAGCTCAAGGAGACATTTGGCAAGATGAAGACTCTCTCCTTCGATCTGACGCCAGGTCAAAGTCATCTCGTCTCTCATTATGAAGGCTTACCTGATATATCCATTGATAGACAAGGAAATAACCTGACTATTGAATTTGATAGTTCCCGCTACCAATCAGCTGATATTATCAAGCAAACCTTATCTGATTTTGAAGTCCGTGATTTGAAGATGGTAGATACGGATATTGAAGATATTATCCGTCGCTTCTATCGAAAGGAGCTCTAAGATGGTCAAATTGTGGAGACGTTATAAACCCTTTATCAATGCGGGGATTCAGGAGTTGATTACCTATCGAGTAAACTTTCTTCTTTATCGGATTGGCGATGTCATGGGGGCTTTTGTGGAATTTTATCTCTGGAAGGCTGTCTTTGATTCCTCGCAAGAGCCTTTGATTCAGGGCTTCAGTATGGCGGATATCACCCTCTATATCATCATGAGTTTTGTGACTAATTTATTAACTGAGTCAGATAGCTCCTTTATGATCGGTGATGAGGTAAAAGATGGCTCTATTATCATGCGCTTATTAAGACCAGTCCATTTTGCGGCCTCTTATCTTTTCACTGAGCTTGGGTCAAAGTGGTTGATTTTCATCTCTGTTGGCCTGCCGTTTTTAAGTGTTATTGTCTTGATGAAAATTTTATCTGGGCAAGGGGTTATGGAAGTGCTGGGATTAACCATTCTTTATCTCTTTAGCTTAACGCTGGCTTATCTGATTAACTTTTTCTTTAATATCTGTTTTGGTTTTTCAGCATTTGTGTTTAAAAATTTATGGGGTTCTCAAGTATTTAAGGCTTCACTAGTATCCTTTATGTCAGGAAGTTTGATTCCTTTGGCTTTTTTTCCAAAGGTGGTTTCAGATATTCTCTCCTTCTTACCTTTCTCATCCTTGATTTACACTCCGGTCATGATCATTCTTGGGAAATACGATACCAGTCAGATTCTTCAGGCACTTTTGCTTCAGCTTTTCTGGCTTATAGTGATGGTGGGCTTGTCTCAGTTGATTTGGAAGCGAGTCCAGTCATTTATCACCATTCAGGGAGGTTAGTATGAAAAAATATCAACGCATGCATCTGATTTTTATCAGACAGTACATCAAGCAAATCATGGAATACAAGGTAGATTTTGTGGTTGGTGTGTTGGGAGTCTTTCTGACTCAAGGCCTGAACCTCTTGTTTCTCAATGTCATCTTTCAACACATCCCCTCGCTAGAAGGTTGGACCTTTCAAGAGATTGCCTTTATCTATGGATTTTCCTCAATTCCAAAGGGATTAGATCATCTCTTTTTTGACAATCTCTGGGCTTTAGGTCAACGACTAGTTCGAAAAGGGGAGTTTGACAAGTATCTGACTCGTCCTATCAATCCTCTCTTTCACATCCTCGTTGAGACCTTTCAGATTGATGCCTTGGGTGAACTTTTGGTCGGTGGAATTTTACTAGCGACAACGGCGACTAGCATTGCTTGGACTCTTCCCAAATTCCTGATTTTTCTAGTTTGTATTCCTTTTGCGACCTTGATTTATACTTCCTTGAAAATTGCAACAGCCAGCATCGCTTTTTGGACCAAGCAGTCAGGTGCCATGATTTACATTTTCTATATGTTTAATGATTTTGCCAAGTACCCGATTTCCATTTACAATTCGCTCCTTCGTTGGTTAATTAGCTTTATTGTGCCTTTTGCCTTTACGGCCTACTATCCTGCCAGCTATTTCTTGCAGGGCAAGGATGGACTCTTTAATATTGGTGGTTTGATTCTGATTTCTCTCATCTTCTTTTGCATCTCTCTGAAACTCTGGGATAGGGGATTAGACGCTTACGAAAGTGCAGGTTCTTAATAGCAAAAATTGGACCAAATCATGAAAGGATTTTATGATGTTTGTAATTGAAGAAGTGAAAGATGCCAATCAAAAAATGGCAGTTGTCGCTGAAGTTTTAAAGAATTTGCCAGAATGGTTTGGAATACCAGAAAGTACGCAAGCCTATATCGAAGGAGCCAAGGACTTGCAAGTGTGGGCTGCCTATCAGGAGAGTGATTTGGCTGGATTTGTAAGCTTATCATATTCTAGTGAAGATTGTGCAGAGATTGACTGTCTCGGAGTAAAAAAAGCTTATCAAGGTAGAGGAATTGGTAGTCAGTTACTTGCTACTTTAGAAAGTGAAGCACGTAAAAACGTTGATTATTTACAAGTGAAAACAGTAGCAGAAGGCTCTAATAAAGATTATGACCGAACAAATGTCTTTTATCGCAGTCTTGGTTTTAAAAAATTAGAGATTTTTCCGCAACTATGGGGACCCCAAAATCCTTGTCAGATTTTAATTAAAAAGATAGATTAAGAATCCCTTGACATCCTTCCTTATAGTGCTATACTATAAGTGGATTCGCCGATTTAGCTCAGTTGGTAGAGCACCGCACTCGTAACGCGTAGGTCACAGGTTCGATCCCTGCAATCGGCATTTTTAGTAATGTAAAGAAAGACAAAGAATATGCAAAGTGTTTATTTAAAGGCAATCATCACAAATTCATTTTTAAAAATAAATTAGTATTTTTTGTTTTTTTGACCAAATTTTGACCAAATTTTGACCAAAAATTATATTTTGGTCAATGATTATAGAATAAAATGGATCATGAAAATGTCTTTGATTTATAGTAGTGTTAAAAAGGACTTCCTTTATTGGAATGTCCTTATTTTTATTATGGAAATGACAAATGAGGTTAAGATTCAGTTCTATGAACTCAGAAAGAAAGTACAAAGCTTTAATCAGCTTTCAAAAAGATTTGGTATGGATATTTCTGGCTATGGTATGTGACAAGGTGAATTGATAGTTATTGAACAGAGAGCGTTAAAAAAGGGAAGAATCGTTACTATTCCACTGAATTAAAACAAGAAATAAATCAACAAAAGCCTATATAATAACAAATGTATTAAAAATAAAAAGATTTAGTTCAGTGTAATGCAGAACCAAATCTTATAGATAAATTATTTGTCTATTTTTTAGGAATTATATCTCTAAACGATATCATTTAACAATTAAATTGTTAGATCGAGCTTAAATCTCTGGTTTAATTTATTTATTGTGTCACTATCATTATATTCCTTAAATATTCTCATAGCTTTAGAACATTCTTTTTTACCTAGCTCTATTTGATTAGTTTTTATAAGATAAATACCTCTTAGAAAGAGCAAATAATTCTTTTCAAAATAATATCCTTGTCTAGTAAGTAAATTTTCTAAATCATCTATAAAAAATTGAGCGCTATCTAACAAATTATTTTTTAATAACATTTCTAGGTTAAATAAATATAGAGGAATTACTTTATGTGTTCCGGTATCCGTTTTTAAAAAATGTCGTGTTTTCTTGATTACTATTCTATATAGTAAGCTAATGGTTTTAGTATTCATAAAAAACACTGAATTATAGAAAAGTTTTAGTTCATACTCCATCCAAGTATCTACAGAAAGCAGATATTTTATTAATTCATTACATTTAGATGAATTATAAGGAAGGTTTGCAAGACGATTAATCTGTTGTTCAGCAATCAATTTTATGTGATAATTGCATAAAATTTTTTCTTGCTTTTGTTTTAACTCTATTTTATCCACTAATTCTTGAAGTAAAAATATATCTGAAGAATTTACAGCATGTTCTAATTCTTCAAAAAGACATTCTTTTTTGGAATAATAACAATGAACTAATTCTTCAAATTCTGAAAATGATATTCCAAGACGATTTAACAGAATATAAAAATGATTAATAGATAATTTTGTAATGCCATTTTCGAAACGAGAAATAGTTGATTCACTAATTTCATTACATGATAAATCTTTAAGACGAAAGTTTTTTGAAATACGAATATCCTTTAAAACTGCTCCAAAATTTTCCATTTTCATCCTCTTCCATTTTTGCAAAAAATAAAACACTTTTTTTCATTTTTGATATTATTATACAAAAATAAAAAAGAAAGGACAATAATATTATGAAAAAAATTTTATTGTCAACAGTTGCTTTACTAAGCTTAGTAGCCTCCTTGCCAGCAGATAATCAAGTTTCTGCTCAAGAATCCTCCTCTCAAACGACTTATAGTCAGTCAAGTGGAACTTGGCTAAAATCTGATAGCCGTTGGTGGTATAAGCATTCTGATGGTTCATATACTACAAATGGATGGGAAAAAATAGGTGGTACCTGGTACTATTTTGATAGTGAAGGTTGGATGAAGACAGGCTGGATTAAAGAATCTGGAAACTGGTATTATCTAGATGATAGTGGTGCTATGAAAACTGGATGGTGTTGGGTTTCTGGTAGCTGGTATTATTTAAATGGTAGCGGTGTAATGCAAACGGGACTACAGAATATCGAAGGTAAACAATATTATTTATCTAGTAGTGGTGATATGCAAGTTGGTTGGCATAATATCGGAGATGATACCTATTTCTTTGCTAATAGTGGGGAAAATCAAAATATCAATCGTCGGGCTTTAGTTCTTGGTGAAACATCTACTCCAGCAGTACCTATAGCAGATGTTAATGCAATGGAAAAGGTATTTAGTAACCAAAACTTTAGTGAAGTTGTTCGTTTCCCAGATAGAACTAAGTCCGAGATTATTGCAAAAATGCAAGAACTTTTTGAATCTTCTAGCGAAAGTGATGTGAACTATCTTTACTTTACTTGTCATGGAGGAAGAGACGGAAGAATCTATATTGGTAGTGATGGTCAAGCATTTTCTGGTTGGGAATTGGCGTCCATTTTGAAACAATACAATGGTAAGTTTGTTGTTATGCTGGATTGTTGTCATGCTGGAACAATTATCTCTAAAGATAATACAGGTGAATCCAATGAAGCAGCCTCTACGGAATATTTTGATTTGGACGAGTTTGTATCAGGATTTTCTAATATGAATGGTAACGAAAAATCAGGTGAGATGATTGACTCTAAATTTTTAGTATTATGCTCATCAAGAGGTGCAGAATACTCTAGTGGTGGATCATTAAGTTTAGCGACTAAATATTGGTCTTTAGGTTCAGGATGGAATCCTCTACAGAATTCACAAGTATCTTTAGCAGCAGACCAAAATTATAATCGCAGAATCACATTAAATGAATTGTATACATACTCTCGTGAACAAGTTTTGAAACAAAATTCTAACCAGCATATTGAAGTTTATCCAGACAACAGTCAATTTGTGTTATTTAAGAAATAAGGAGGCAATAAAATGAAAGTATCAAAAAAAATTACACTATTTAGTTTGTCTTTGGCAGGTTTAGTTTTATTGACTCTACCTCAAGCAGGAAAGGCATTTGAACTTAAAGAAGACTGGGCATTTAAAGGTGGTATTCGATACGAGAATGGAAAAGTCAGCAAGATTAATAATGGATATGAAGTAAATATTAAAGTGTTAGATTTACCTAGTACTAGCGAAATCGAATGGACAGTTAGTTTAAATGGAGTAAAGCAAAATACTAACTTTTTAGCTGAGGAAAGAACGGTATCTAAAACTGAAGATAAGGGACGTTTTTTACACTTTTATATCCCTTATGGATATCGTGGGGATATTGTAGTTGAGGCTAAGAGTGGTACTGAAGTGAAGACTTGGTCTACTAAGGTAGTTGACGATGTTGATTCAGATACTGCTAAGAGTGGCTACTTTGTTTTAGATGGTGACCAAATTTTAGAAAGCTCATGGGATTCTGTGAATGAGTCTTATGTTACAACTCTCCCAACTGTAACATCAGGAAAATCTGTTGTTGCTTGGCGTGAAGAAGGAACTCTTAATTTAATTAAACCAGGAAAAATTGCTCGACAATATAATAGCAGTGGATCATATGTAGAACTTTCTCCAATCTTTGAAACTGCTAGCTGGCTAAAATCAAACCAAAACTGGTACTATCAAAAACAAGGTGAATTAGTTCAAAATTCTTGGATCAAGGATCAGGGAAGCTGGTACTTTATGGATGATGAAGGGGTTATGTTTAATCAAACATGGCTATACCAAGGTGGTAGCTGGTATGCCTTTAAGTCATCAGGAGCTATGATTTCAGCTGATTGGTTGTACGATAATGGTTCTTGGTATTACCTAAAGAACTCAGGTTCAATGGCAACAGGATGGCTTAAAAATGGAGGCTCTTGGTATTACCTAGACAATTCAGGTTCAATGGCAACAGGTTGGCTTAAAGATAGTGGAACTTGGTATTACCTAGACAATTCAGGTTCAATGGCGACAGGATGGGTAAAAGATAGTGGCTCTTGGTATTATCTAAAGAATTCAGGTTCAATGGCAACAGGTTGGGTAAAAGATAGTGGTAAGTGGTACTATCTCGCATCATCTGGTAATATGCTTCGCAATACACGCACACCAGATGGCTATTATGTAGATGGTAGTGGCGCTTGGAAATAAATTTTAAAAAGAGAAAATCTACTGAGAAGGTAGATTTTCTTTTTTAGTTAATGAATATAGAATAAAGTAGATCAGGACTGGTCTATTTTATTCTATATTTTTTATTTGATTATTATAAATTCACCTTTTAAGTATGGTATAATAGTAACGAAATAACAGTTATTCTAATTTTTTCTCTGCTATGATTACATACAAGTTTTTATTTTAAAAAGTAACCAAGATGAGATTCATCCAAAAGCAGGATAAAAAAGGAAAAACGATAAGAGATCTATCAACAATCATATTTAACAGCGATATCACGATTAGAAATATTCCTGAAAAAGCGTATGAATATGTTGTAAATGGGAGATCCACTATTGAATGGATAATGGATCAATATCAAGTTAAAATTGATAAAAAATCTGGAATTACAGATGATACAAATGATTATAGTGATGATGAAAAGTACATTTTTAATTTGCTATTGAGAATCATCAATGTATCTATCCAAACGGTTAATTTAATCAATAGTTTACTTAAATTTGAAGTGGAGGAGTAAAATTATGGATAGCATTAATAATACTTTAAATATAATCATTTTATTGATGAACTCTATAATGGTAACAATAATTTTATTCTTCTATGTAAGGAATAGAAATAGAGAAAAATTAAAAAATCCTAATTTTAGAAGTATAGAAAAAATTATGAACAAGTATTATTCTGGATATTTTTTTAAGTTTCAAGACCTAGAATACTACCCAAAATTAAAAATAATTTATAGAAATCTATTATATGAATTTGACCAAGAAGGAATTTATATAGAAACTCTAGCAGAATACATTAAAACAGAAAATAAAACATCTTATCTAAAGAATTCTATAGCAGTCGTTATTGCTTTTTTTGGTGGTCAAGAATTAGATAAACTCCTTTCTAATTTTAAAAATATTCATGAATATTTTAGCAAAGAAAATTTTAATAATTTATTAAAACAACCAAGTCAGATTTTAAGTGAGCCGGAAAAACTAAATCAAATATTTCTTTTTTTAGCATCGGTTATTTTGATTTTATTTTCTATTTTATTCTTTTTTATTATTCTATTCCTTGATAATAGACATTTTATAAAAAAATATAGTTTAAAAAAGCAAGGGAAGCATATAATAGAAGATGTGATAACTTACTCTAAAAACAACAAAAATATAGGAGATTTAAACTCTAATGATTTCGTTTTCACTGATGAGAATATCTGTTTATTAAATATTGGAATCATAAAGATAGAAGAGATGTTTAAAATCACTTTTCCTAAAAATTTTACGAGTATAGGGAAAAAACTTGTGTATAATATAGAAAATAATACAAATAGAATTGAAATTCCTGGAATTATTTTTAATAATCAGAAGTATACATTTGTTTTTAAGAGACGGTCAAAAAATTCTACTCCATGTCTAATTGACGTTAAAACTCCAAATGGTATAAGTATATCCACGGAGAAAATAAAAAAGTTAATAACAATATTTGAAATCTTATTTTTAGGTGCTGAAATTGAGTATAATAAAATTACTTTTTTCGAAAAAGTGCTTCTTAAATTCACGGCTAATCCTACATTGGGAAGTAAAGTGTTCAAAGTTTTAAAACGCATAGCTTTTATAGGAGTATTTATTCTTTTGTTTATTTTAGTAATTATCGTTGGTATATTTATTATTGGAAATTATCTATTTTATATCCTCCTTTTTATTTATTTCCTCTTTAGATTAGCTCATTATATTGTAAAAAAATTATTTAGCTAATTAAGTACTTAAGAGATAAATTATTATATGGTTGAATTTAGAACCAATAAAAAATTGAGTAAAATATCTAAATAAGCAAGTTTATTGTATCAAGGAGAACTCAAATGGAGTTAAAAAAAGTAATTTATTACAATTCTGTACCACAATTTTTAAAACCTAAATTAAATTATTTTGCAAGAGATTTTCTAAATGATTATTCTGCTCAGATAGAAGACATAGAAGCAGGTTCTAATTTTGAAGTTGATGTAGAGTATGAAGGCAATTTAGAAGTTTATTTCGTTAAGTTTATCTTTAGAAAAAAAGATGGTAGTGTGTTTAGTGGTAATTCTGAAAATGAATTAGATATTTATTGCAATAATGAACTATCTGCAACTGTAATTTTAGAATAATAAAGTGAGAAAAAATATTATTCGTAGTAGACTATAATGTATATATATTGCTAAGAACGAGAGAGAATCAGTGATTCTTTCTTTTGTAATTTCAAATAAATTCAACGACGTTTTTATATGTGTTTGAAAAGTATGTGATGGATTAAATTTCTACAAATTTTATAGAGTCAAAAAATAACACTATCATCAGATAATGTTATTTTTTTTGTTATCATTGTAAAATTGTCTAGCTATTTCTTTAACATAATTTTCATATTTTGCTGGAATTTCTGCATTTGAAATATAGTTTTGATAATTAAAACTTTCATCAATTGGGTATTCACTATTTACTAGACTCATAAAATCAAGGATTCTTCTTTTTTCAGTATCAGACTCAATATGATTTTTAAAAGTCTCGATCTGAGATAAAGAGTTGTTACAATCATCATTAATGAGATGGTGTTTTTCGTGAAGAAGTATATTTATTTTTTCAATATCTGTTGTATCGGAACTAAGGAAAATAAAGTGTTTGTTATTTGCAAGTACATATCTCCCCTTACAGGATAAGTTGTCAAGAATGACAACTTGGCAGTTTAATTGCTCAATCTCTTTTATAACTTTATTTAGATTCATACTTATTTTTTATTTGCGAAGTAATCTTTCAGATAATTTTTGATGATTTCTCGGTCGTCATCTGTGATAGGCGTACCATCGAAAGCGACTGAATTATCAATAGCAGTATCTAAATCAATATCCGAATCAGGTTCAGGAAAATCAGTTTTCCCTAAAAGGTAGTCAGTTGAAACGTTGAAAAAATCTGCAAGTTTTTGAAGATTTTCTGCTGATGGTTTTCTTAGCCCTTTCTCCCACTGGGCATAACTTTGAGGTGAAGTTTGGAAGTAGTTTGCGACCTCTTTTTGAGTGAGTTTATTGTTCAGTCGAACTGCTTTTAATCTATCTTTAAATTCCATAATAAGTACCGTAATAAGAAATAATAAAATAATTTTATAAAAGTCTTGACAAAGTAATCATTTGATTATATAATAGTCGATGTAATCAAATGATTACATTTTTTCTGTGATGATTGACCTTTGAAAATTTAATAAAAAAACGTGTCAGGCAATGATTTACACTGACCAAACACGAATAATTGATGTTGCAACTTTATTATAAGTGATTTATGGTTAAAAGTCAAGTCTGTTAGTAGTTCTAGTTTTAATATCTACTAAGCTTTTATTAAGATCACGTTGGGTATTTCGTCCTTTCGCCTTAGTAGATAAGTAAAGGGAACTGACGGCTGGGGATAGTCAATGATACTTCGTAGAAGGTAGCTAGAGAGAGATAGTGAAGTCTATATGTCGTATGGTCGGTATGTGAGAGTTGAGTAATTAACTTTTGCTAATGCCTTTAGGTAAGAAAGAGGGGATATTGAGTTATTCTTAAATTCGTGACTTTGGCGAAGATAGTAGGCTTAGAAGCTGAAAATATGCGAAGATATGAGCATATAAATAATCAGGAATCAGTAAAGACATTAGAGAAAAGTCTTTACTGATTAGAAAATTAACAATAAGCTTTATTGTTAGTTTTCACAAGAGAATATACTTATATTCTTTTATGTGAATTAACAACAGGAAATGAGGTGATAAAGAGTTATTCAAAATTTATGTGCAAGATTCTATAGTTTTGAACAATCAATGAATAGATATTTCAAACTATAGCATACAAAAATGAATTATTATTTTTAAAGTCAGTTGGGGAACTGGCTTTTTTATTTGTAGAAAAGGAGAAAAATGATTGTAGTAACTAAGCGATCTCGTTCCCCTTCTTGAAAGTGACGAGATTAAAAAATAAAAATATCAATAAAAGGAGAATTAATAATAAATGTTGAAAAATCAAGAATTTAAGGCTTACGGTTCTATTCGTAAGATGAAATCTGGTGGTGCTTGTGGAGTTATCCTTGCACTTGCAATGTTGGGAATGGCTTTCTCTTCAACTGTAACTGCTGATGAGGTAAATGTGAATACCCCTGTAGCTGTAGAAAAGAAAGCAGAATTTGAAGTTGTAATTTCTCATGAATTGCTTGACAAAGCTATGAGTGAAGCTAAAGAAGCTGGGGTAAATGTTGAAATTGATGATGTTCAGGATGAAGGAGTTGCAACAAGCGAAACAGTCGTAAGTAAGCAGAAAGAAATTGAAGCTGACTATGCAAAACATGAATCAGAAGTCAAACAGAAAACGGATGAATATAAGAAAGCTAAAACAAATAACGAAGCTGAACGTCGAGCAGTTTTAGCTGAAAACGAGAGTATCGAACGTGATAATGCAAAGAAAAAAGATGACTACAAAGAAAGCCTGAAAGCTCAAGAAGATTATAATAAGAATGTTGACAAGGAAAATACGGAACTAAAAGAGCAGTATGACAAGAAGCTAGAAAACTACAATAAGGAACTGGCTGCTTACAACAATCAAAAAGAAGAACTTACTAAGAAAGGATTGAAGGCTGAAAATACTCATATTAAAGTTTATGGCAATTATGATGAAAGCAAACGTGGCAGTGTGGGCTATTACAGAAGCCTAACTGTTTCATTTGAAGGAGTAGAAGGTTTAACTGCTGTTAAAGATTATATTGGACTACATTCAGATACGACTATTAGTGGAAGTCGTACAGACTTGCTCTCAAAAAATGATGCTGTTTTTGCTGAAATTGTGAATCCAAAAGTAGGTGATTCATTCACGCTCCATAATGTTGCTGAAAGTAAAGAAGGTCAGAAAATATCTGCTCGATTTACTTTCAATAGTGTGGAAGCTGAGTGGGTTAAGGATGGCAAGCCATTAAGTGCTACAAAGATCTTTATTAGAAAAGACAATGGTAGTGGTTCAATCAATTTCTTGTTTGGGAATCTAGTTCAATTTGACACCAAAATTGACTTTTTTGATGAAAAGTCAGGAAAAGAAGTTGGGATGGCTATCGCTGCTACTTTTAATGATATTGATTATGGACAAGAATTACGCTTTACCTATCAAGATGGTTCAGAAGGAATTGTTTTAAATCCAAATGGTTCAGAAGTTAAGAAAGTAAACCGTGATAATAAGGAATATTATAAAGGCGAATATAAAACCCCATGGACTCATGATGTCCCTGAATTGGGAGTAAAAGCAGGTGATCTTGGATATGCTAACGTAGGGGATGAATCAGATATTCCTCTAGGTTCGCTTCTTTCTGTTGGATATGGTTCTAAGTTGAATTTTGCTTATCACAATGGAGTAGGTGTTCATGGTGAAGAAGAAATTGAATCAAAACGAGCAGAAGTTAAAAGACAGCTTGGTTCGGCAGGAAGTAATCTGAAAGATGAAGATATTTTTTATCAAGATGGGTGGGCTGTTGGTATCTTTGGTAAGGCAAGTTCAACAGTACCTGTGACTATTCTTTCTAAACCACCAGTTAAACCTGAGTTGAAGAAAAAAGATACTAAAGAAATAAAGCTTGTTTTGAGAAAACCAAAAGATTTACCAAATAAACCTGATGCCCCAACTGTAAAAATTAAATATAGACGTTTACGTGTAACTCCTTCCACTCCAAAACCTGTAAAGGCTATTACTGATAACTTTGGAAACAATATTGATGGAGCAAATACATTTGATAAAAATGTGAAATTCAGTTTGACAACGGATTACAAACCATATTCAACATTTACTGCTGATTCTAAAACTCATGGTAAGACTTGGGCAATGGTAGATGATGTACAAGATGGTGCTTACATGGTAGATGATAACAAAATCACAATGAAGGATTCTACTGGTAAAGATGTTAAGGATCTTTTTAATATGTATCATGTTCTTTCCGAAAAAGAACGTACACAGGAAATTCAAAACATTTTGAAAGAGGCAGGCTTGAATCCAAAAGGTGAGTTCTATATGTTTGTAGCGAAAGACTCGGCTTCATTCTATAAGAATTATGTAAGACAGGCTAAGAATATCACGATTGATCTTCCTGCTCATTTGTTGGTAGAAAAAGGTCAAACTGTGAAGAACGATTTCAACCAAATTGACTTTGGAAATGGCTATGTTTCTAACTTGGTAACGGTTCAAGTTCCTAACTTGAAACCTGAAAAACATGCTTTGGATCACAAAGATAATTCTAAAGTTCGGGACGGTCAAGAAATTCAAATTGGGGAATATTTACGCTATCTTTTGGACGGTGTAACTGTTCCAGCAAAACATGATACTCTTTATCAGTATGATGGCATTGATAAGTTAGATGTTAGACATGATCGTTATACTGGCAATTGGTCAGGAATCATTCGTGGTTCAGAATACCTTGCTGAAAAAGACTTAGTTCTTCCTTATGATGTCGTCTTGGCTGACGGTAAAGTGGTTAAGGCAGGAGATCAGATTGTGAAAGGTTCTGCTTATGCTTTTAAATTTGAATTTGATCAAAATACAAACTCTGACTTTATCAAGAAGATTGTTAAAGTAACATGGAATGAAAAAGACAGTAAGTGGGCTTACACTATTGACAAAGAGTTCCTAAACTCTCTAGGAGTACAAGGTACGTTTGATGCTGATTTCTATATCGAAGTTGAACGTATCGCAAGTGGGAAAGTTGAAAATACATTTGTCAATATTGTCAACGGTCAAGAGATGGAAGCTAAAGTAGTGACTCATACTCCTGAAGTTCCTAATTCTCCTGAATTACCTAAACTACCTAAGCCAGTTAAACCGACTGAGCCATCTAACCCAGTTGAACCATCCCAGTCAGTTGAATCAGTTAAACAAGAACAATCTGTAGAATTGAAAGAGTTGCCAAATACAGGTACTGATGCAAGTTCTCTTGGATTGATAGGTACTAGTATTTTATCTGTCCTTGGTTTGGCTGGTCTTAAACGTAAAAAAGATTAGTGAAGATTGTGTTGTTGGGCGATAATAGAACAGGGTTATCGTCCTTTTATTTTGTTTAAAAATGTAAATAGAAAAGGAAAATAAGAAATGAAAATTGAAAACTTTAAATTCAATCCTGAAGCGATTGGGAAGGCTAACTATGTACGCTCTGAAAAAGCACCAACTATTATTGAAGGTAAACCTTTTGAGGGGACACGACATATTGTGATGAATGGGAAGCACGGTATGTTCTCAATTATCACTCCAAAAGATATGGCTACATATCAAGTAAATGAGGAAGTTGAACCTATTGATCCAATTTTCCTAGAAGATTATGTTGAAGGACCGAATTTCTCTGCTTCAACAAATGTATTGGCTAAAGGACTTAAACGTGTAGGAGGTAATAAATAATGGCTAAAAACGGACTAGAACTTGGAAATCGTGTGGAAATTTTTTCAAAAAAATATCGTATTTTGAATGACTTGTTGTTAAATCCTAAGGAAGTTTTAGGGAATTGTAAATTTATTAAAAATGAAGGGGCACAGTTCGTAAATATTGATCTTGAAACAGGAGAAGGTGACTATGATGGTGTTGAAGTTCTAGTATATTCAGAAGGACAAGAAGACACTGTGTTCTTGAAAGTAACTGAACAATCAGAAGAAGAAATTGATGCTTTAAATCTTGGATATCAAGAAATTATTGACTTTGATACGTTGTTGGTCGCATATCATGGTATGCGTAAGGCTGACCGAAATCAAGTTGAGCCTAATAAGCACCGATTCGTATTTGTAGTTGATAAGCTAAAAAAAGCTGCTGTCAAACCTAAACAGGATCAAAAGCAAGAACAGAAACAAGAACATAAAGGATAATTGCTAAAGGAGAAAAGATATGGGTTTATTTCCTGCATATAGGGGAATTAAGATTAAGCCTTATATGGTAAATCTTAGATACTTTATCTTTTCTTTTTTCTTTTTGATATTCAGTCCTGTACTTGGATTCTATGTGTATCAAAATTTTGAAAAAATCAAGAATTTGGACATATCATCTATTGTCATATCTGTGATCCTATTGATTGTATTTGTTGTTTTAAGTATCTATTTAACATGGTTTTCGCAAGAAAGAATATTCCTATTTCAAAAGTTGGAAAGACTATCTAAACTGGCTTTCTTTTTGAAAGAAAATGGATATTCTTATACAAAAAAGGTGAAAAGAGATTCAGGTACGATTGATAAAGTTGTGTTTCCTGTTGTTTACTTGAAACAGAATCGTTATGATTTAGATGTAGCCTTTAAAATGGCTGGAAATAAGTTTCAGGAAAAATTTAAAAAGATTGCTAGTGAACTTGAAACAACCTTTTTCATGGACTTTATGGAAGTTCAGGACGATATTAAGTTTAAGACTTATAAACTTGCCTATTCTGCTTTTTTGAATCGGATCAAGGTGACTGATGTTAACTATTCGGATAAGGGGATTCAATTGATGAAGAATCTTTATTGGAATCCTGTTGATGATCCTCATTTATTGGTTGTTGGTGGTACTGGTGGTGGTAAAACAGTATTATTGAGAACATTGATTCGTGCAATGGCTAAAGTTGGTGTAGTGGATATAGGTGATCCAAAACAAGCTGACTTTGTGACTATGGCAGAACAAAGAGCTTTTGAAGGTCGTATCTCTTATGAAGCAGAAGATATAGTTTCTATGATAGAAAGAGCAGTAGAAATTATGTTTGCACGTTATTCTTATATGCGCAAGGAACGTGCAGAACATGGTGATAAGGATTTGAAGAAGTTCTATGAGTATGGCTTAGAGCCTTATTTCTTAGTTTGTGATGAATATAATGCCTTGTGTGCTATGCTTGATTTTCAAACAAGACAGCGTTTAGACAATGCTATGGGGCAATTCTTACTTTTAGGAAGACAAGCTGGTTGTTTTGGAGTAATAGCGATGCAGAAACCTTCGAGAGAAGACTTAGGATCTAAACTGCAAGCGAATATTAACTTCCGTATTTCTGTTGGTCGATTGGACGAGGTAGGTTATGACCTAGCCTTTGGGGAAGTCAATAGGAACAAGGAATTTAAGTATGTGAAATATCTTGCTGGTAAGCGTGTTTA
The DNA here is from genome assembly GCF_058200215.1 of Streptococcus sp. SCPM-O-B-15304 (M98). Taxonomy (NCBI): domain Bacteria; kingdom Bacillati; phylum Bacillota; class Bacilli; order Lactobacillales; family Streptococcaceae; genus Streptococcus; species Streptococcus sp. SCPM-O-B-15304 (M98). The sequence goes on from NZ_JBYQGQ010000002.1 coordinate 162,135, forward strand.
TGGTCGTGGTTATGCTTGTGTTTATGGAGAAGTAGCGAGGGAATTTTATTCACCGTTACTTGAAAGAAAATTATCATTTTATGATGAATATGAAAAGATAGATAGACGAGAAAATCCTTTCAATCCTTTAGAGAATCCTAGTGCTGGATTGTCTGAAGAAGAAAAACAAGTATTACAGGAAGAAATGCAAGCTAAAGAAGAATTGCGAAAAGGGCAAGTTAAAAAAGCTAATTCTGAAATGGTGCAAGAGTTGATGGCTAGTAAGAAAGAAATAAAGAAAGATGAAAAGGATCTTGCTAAAGCAAGTGATGTATCTATGGATATTGGAGTTAGTTTCTCCTCTGTTCAAAATTTACTGAAGAAGCTAGAAGAACTAGGAAAAATTACGATTATGAGGGAAGATGGAATAATTGTGATGAATCAGGCTCAGGTTCTTTTGGTTAGAGATTTGTTTGAGTTGAAAAAGACAAGAACTCAAAAATGGTCTGATATTTTGGAAGATTTTCCATTTGATGAATACGAACTATGAGAAGAGGGGAGATCCCCCTTTTCTTTGTTTATATGTAGTTGGTGTAGTCCAGCTCTCTAGTAGCTAGTAGCAGAAGCGAGGAAGCGAAGCAACGAGCGCCTGCGCTCACTAGCGCTCACTAGAGGGCTGGACTATACTAATTAACCCACCTATTCTAATAGGTGGGTAACAAAAGTTACAAAATGCACTTTACGCTTACGGCGATAAGGGATAAAGGTGTGTCCCTTTAGTGATTTTTTGTGTCCCTTTTGGTAAAAAATGGAGTTTTGAAGGAGAAATGGAAGGAAAAAACTTAAAAAAATTTAGAATAGAACTAAATATGACAAGAAAAGAGTTGTCATTAAAGACTGGTATCCCTGTTTCTACCCTAAAAGCCTATGAAAATGGGTATAGAACATTGAAAAAGGAAGATTTCATAGAAATAAAAAATCAGTTCAGTTTAAAAAACGGTGACACTAATCTAACAAGATACATGATTGACTATTTCAGATTTACGCTTCACAATGAAACAGATGTATACTTTGTGGCAAAAGAATTTTTTGGATTGGATGTTATGCTTCGACCTGAAACAACTTCATTTATGAAATATGAACTGTTGTATCGTTATGGTGATATTTGGTTTTTCGGCTTTAATTCCTGCTTTAGTGAAAATGGAGAGGATAAAAATAGGATTACGGTTCAATTAAGTGGTCAAGGCTGTCGTCAATTAGAAATGTATCTTGAAAATAGTAACCTAACGTGGACTGACTTTATAAAAAGGTTTCAGAAGTGTTATGGAGGTGATTTTAGTGTAACTCGAATAGATATTGCAGTTGATGAAATGGCAATGGAGGATACGAAGGAGAATTTTGATTTGTCAACACTAGTGACTAGATACTATCAACAAGAGATTGTATCACCTTATTTGAAGAGCTTTTCATTTGTCGGTGGCGGAGGATTTGATTTTGAAAATCCATTTGAATCAGAAAATAGGCAAGGCTTATCAATCTATCTTGGTAGTCGTCAATCTGAAATGTATTTTAACTTTTATGAAAAGAGATACGAGATAGCAAAGAAAGAAGGAATTAGCGTATCAGCTAGTGTCAGACTGTTTAGGATATGGAATCGTTATGAAGTTCGTTTTTCGCAAGGAAAAGCTAGGGCATTTGTTTCAGAAGTCTTAGCTGGTACTGAAATTGCAGAATTAACGAGGTCAATTTTTCAAGGAGCGATACAAATCTATGATGGTACTGATGAACATGGTTTTAGAAAGTATGATAGCAAGTGGCAACAACTTTTCGGAAATCATGAAGCAGTCAGACTAACAGTTAGCCCTGAACCTTATTCAGTGGAAAGGACGATTAGATGGTTGGTAGAAAGGGTTTCTAATTCATTATTATTTGTGTCTGAGATTGATCGAATGTTCATGCAAGAGAATATGAAAAAGATAATGGATTCAGGAGAACTAACACCTAGACAGCGAAAAGAATTAGAGTTTCTTCAAAATCAGTTAGGGAGGACAGAATGATTGAATATAAAGACATTGAAAAAATTGTATATTTGATTCCTGCAAGAAATTTTTATGATGGTTTGACAGATAGTAAGGTAGCAAGAGATTATCAAGCCTATATTGAGTTTCAATCTCAAACCTATAAGCTGACAAAGAAGCGAAGTGATTGGGTTAAATTGAAACGATTGATTACAGATTATGAATCATATTTAGCAGGACAAGTAGATGTTAAGAGAAAGTTACTTTGGTTTGGATTGTTAAGAAGGAGTAAAGAAGAAATAGAAATGGAGTGTTTAAAATTGATTGAACGATTTCATTTAGAGGGGTGGATGTGAATATGAAAGTTAAGAAACGTTCTCCAGCCTGTCTAATTAGAAAATGTAAAAGATAAAAATGAAAAGAAAGAGGTATAAAAAATGGCTTTAGCTGGAAAAGATAAACAAATTATTGATTTGTCGAATGAACTTGCAAAAAAACTAAAGGATCAAGAATTTAAGCAAGCATGGACTATGGCTGGTGAATTGAGTGCACTTCTTAAAAATGAAGAAGAATTGCAACTACCGTATCAAGTTATTGAATGTATCAAGAAAGACCTGTCTAGTTATTATGCGATGAATAAGGAACTTAATAAAGTTACAAATAGAGCATTTGCGATTGGTTGTAGTTTTGAGCGTTCAGCTTCAATTTAATGAAAATTGTGAAGGAGGTCAATTATGGCTTCCTTTTTATTTTTTGGAAGGAGAGTTAAATGAGTGTTAAAGTAGTTTACGATAATTTTTCTGATGTATGTAAAAACTATGTGCATGGGAAAACCTTATTGGATTTACCTGAGAAAGTTATTGCTAAGTTAGATGAATGTTTTGATGGTGTGGAGTTTAAAGAATTTGAAGGTTGTAATCCTGATAATGTAGCAATCAATTCATTTACAGAAGTTGATACGAAGGAAGCATTGATTGATTTTGCCAAAATTATAAACCATGAAGAATATGAGCAGTTAGTCAATGAAGAGCGATTATTTGCTTATGTAGAAGAACATAAAGAAGAAATCATCAATCGTTTGAGTGAATCATATACCTATTTAGGTCATGAGGACGATAGTTGGTTTTTGTTGCAGTAGAAAGTAAAGGAGGGAAATAAAAATGGATTTAATGGCTTTAGTTATTTATAAAGGAATCGCAAGACGAGTTTTGCTTCCATGCTCTAGTGAAGAAGTAGCTGAACGCTTTGGATATGAAGGTCAAGAAATTGAGGTTACAATTGATTCGATTGAAGGTTTGCCTACTTTGAATTGTGAAGATTTAACTTTAGATTTAGCGAATAGTATTGCTGAAAATATTGAAGATGTAGATGAAGATATTGTTTTATCGGTTATTGAAACAGAATCTTCTGATCCATCATACTTAGATAGTTATGATTTTGATGATTGTTATTTATATCCTGAAGTTGCAACTGATAGAGATTTAGGTGAATATCTTGTTGAGGAACTTGGTGTAGAACTATCTAAGGAAAAGTTGCTTCTTTATTTAGACTATGAAAAATTTGGTCGTGATGTTCGTTTAGAAGAAGGTGGTAGCTTTGTTGATAAAGGTTACTTTGTATCAAGATGATAGCGAATATAAGGGTTCTGAACGAAGGTAATTTTGAATTTCTTTGTGAATTGGATATTATGAAGTACAGTCGAGATCAAATCCTAGAAAGAATGAAAGATAGAGGTATTGAAAAAGATAATTTTTTTATTTGTGGGATTTCTGATTGGGAAGTAGATAAGATTATGTCTTTAGATGAGGTTTACTTGCTGAAGAAAGCAGTGTTGGAATTATATGATGGTGATGAATACATTGTCAAATTTCAATTACAGCGTTATATTCCTGTGACAAAAATTGCAACGACTTATTATAGATTTTGTTCTAAAGATGAAGTTGATACAATTTTTGAATTGACGAAAGAGTTAGATTATAAATCAGTTATTGATTATTTTTTTAAGTGTGAGAATTGGGTGACAGTATTTCAAGGATTTATTAACCAAGGAGAAGTTTTGAATACTCCTAATGGATTTTATAGAAAGGTTTCTTTTTAATGAGGAATATGTTTTTAAAGAAGCCACGAAAAGACAAACAATTAAAGATTAAAAAAATAAGCCAGAAAAAATCGAATTTGATTTTTTTAGCTGGCTTATCTTTTTTTGTCTTATTCGGAGCTTTTTCTATGTTTGTTTCTTTATCGACTACTGCAAAAATGAAAGCAAGACTTTCTGAATCTCCTGTTTTCGAAGCAAGAAAAGAAACAGATCGAACTTTGGAACAGTTTTTAGATGGCTATGTGAGTAGATATTTTACTTATGATTCACAAGCTGGATCATCTGATGAAAATATCTCCAAACTGAATGACTATTATGGAAGTGTTCCTGATGTAAAAAATCAAGGTCAGACAAAACAGGAAATGAATCTTGTTAGTGCTCGAATGTTAAGTGCTAAAGATGGAATTGCTGTTTACCGTGTGATCTATGATACAAAAAATGGAGATAAAAGCCAGCGAGTAGGGATTGAATTTTCGATTCCTTACGGTGAAAAAAATGGTAAGTATTATGTATCTGGATTGTCTTGGTTTTCTCCTGTAAGTGATTTTAAAGCTGATGGGGTAGAAAAAGAGAATCATGTATCTCTAGTTGCGAATGATGAAATGGAAGAAGGAAAACGTAAAAAGTTGGTATCTTTCATGGAATTGTTCTTTAAAAATTATACGACTAGTCAAGCAAACTTAGATTTGATTTCTAGTGGAATTAAGTCTATTGGTGGAGCAACATTCAAGAGTTTGGATTATACCTATTTCAAGGAAAAAGATGGGAAAATACTTGCTTATGCTCAAATCACTCTTGATGTTGCTGGGACAACTCATAGCGAAAATTTTAGTTTTGAGTTACGACAAGATAAAGATAGTTATTTTGTAGAAAAGATGGAACACACAATTCCATCTGATTTTAATAAAAAGGAAGAAAAAGGAGAATAGAATAAATGGCATTGTTTCAATTTTTAGTATCAAAACTTGGTGTTCCAGCAGTCGCATTTTTTGCTGGTATGAAGGCTCTTAAAGCATGGAAGGAGCAGCAGTTAGGAAAACTTGTTGTGATTGTTTTGATTGCAGGATTCATTCTTTTCTTTTTTGAAAATCCTGAGACAGTATTAAATGCTACGAAGCCTATTTGGTCTAAAGCCCTTGAATTATTCAAGTAGGAAAATGTTATGAGGAGGGAAGATAAAAAACTCTATGTTTATACTACTGCTTTTAAACAACCTATTTGGGTACATAAGATAAATGAGGATTTTAGTTTACCATTTGCGATAAAAATGTCGACTATAGTCTATACTCTAGTAAGTTTTGTTTTAGTATGGTTCTTACTAGGGTATGTACCCCTATTGGATTGGGGTTTTCGTTTTGTAACTTCATTGTTTGCTGGTTGGTGGTGTGGAAACATATTATCTGAGAATAAGATTGATGGAAAAACATTGTTTCGATTTCTAGTGGACTATTTCAAGTTTTGGGTTGAGTATGATAGAGAACGGACAACAATGTATCTATGTAAAGGAAAAAAATATGAGAAAGTGAGAAGAATTTATCGTGGAATTAACGAATAACATTTGGGCGATAGATGATAGCTTGATTCTCTTAAAAGATGGAAGTGTGCTGGCTGTATTTGAAGTAGAGCCACAAGTCATCAATACGATTGAAGATGGTGAGAAAGAGGACAGCAAAGACCTGGTATTCAATAATTTGTCGAGTATTGCTGAATACAATGATCTTGCGATTCATACTATTAACTTTGATTTAGATTTAGCAAAGAAGATAGCTTTACTATCTCAGGATATTGAGCAAGATGTTGGTACAAGTCCATTAGGAAATTATGTGATTTCAAAACTAGAAGAAAGGCTAGAGGAAGAAGTTACATATTTAACAGAATCAAGAGATTATTTAGTTGTACCTTTAAAGTCGGTCAATGTGTCGTCTGATTTTAAGGTGACGATTAAGCAGACGATTATGACTTTCCGAAAAACGGTTATGAAAATGATTGGCTTTGAAGAATTAGCGAAAGTTGAATGGTGGAAGGATTGGGATAAACAGAAAGAATTGATTCAAACAAAGTTACATGCTTTAACTATTAAGGAAGTTGAAAAAACTGATTTAGAGCTATTGAATCGAATTCATTTTTTGAATGGTCAATACTATGATAAGGAAAGTGAAATTGTTGCGCTTGAAAATTCGATTGAGAATGTGGACGAAACAATTATTGAAGTTGGTGCTGGAAATGCTTTGAAGCTAATCAATGGTGAAGAAGAAAGTTATGTTGCAACGATTCCTGTATATGCTTATCCCAAAAACGTTTCTTATCTACATTTACTAGAGGAAATTAAGAATATTGGTTTTCCTGTCAATAGTGTGTTGAAAGTTCGTTTTTCAACAAGAAGTGGCATCTATTCTTTGAGCACAAAAGCAAGAAATAAACGTAAAAATCTTGGGAATACAGTAAATGAAACTGCTGAAAATGATGATGTTCAAAAGATTGAAGTTTTGGAAAGTCATGAGTTGTTAGAAGATTTTCAAGAGAAGCATGATAATAAGGAATTGATGGTAACGTATCTTCACTTGTTACAGATTACTGGTGACAGTATTGAAGAATTGAATGTGAAGTATGATGTATTAGCTTCAAGATTGAAAGATATGGAAGTTGAAATTGTCAAGGCTGTTGCAGATCAAGTTTATTTATTCTATAAGTGTCGTTTGACAGAGTTGATTGATAATAAAAGAGAAAGTTATTTACAATATTCAAGTCTGCGTGGATTATGTGAGAATCTTTTCTTTACAAAGAAAAAAGTAGGTACAGATATTGGCTTTCCTATTGCTCGAATTGATAAAGAAATTGCTTCATGGTTTGGAGATTTTAAACGTGCTTTGGATTCAAGTACCAATATTGTGTTTACGAACTTGCTACAAGCGAATAAAATTGGTATTTATGGAAAGGAAACAAGCAATCCTCATACAGCTATTACTGGTGCGACTGGGAATGGAAAATCTTTCCTGACAAAGTTATTATTTGTTTTTCATGCTCTATTTAAGGCTAGAGTATTATATGTCGATCCCAAAGCTGAAATGAAGAAACAGTTTTTGTCAGTTTTAGCTAAGTTAGAAAAAGCTGGTACCTATAAACCACTTCAAAAATTTATACACTCTATTCGTTTTATCACTTTGGATATGCGAAAAGAGGAAAATAGAGGGGTTCTTGATCCATTCTCATTTTTAGAAGATGAAGGAGAGTTGACAGAATTAGCAACAGTACTTGTAGCTTCTGTATTGGATAAAGATTCTTATATCAAGATTCAACCCTATCTGTTAGATGCGATTGATAAGGTATTTGAGCGTAGAAATGCTGGTGAAAAGGTTGGTATGTTGCAGGTATTTGCAGAATTAGAAAATAATGCAAAAGAAGAAGTTGCTACTGCTGGCTATTTCTTGAAGAGAATTTCAAAGAATTCACTGCTATCTTTGTGCTTCTCTGATGGTAGTCAAGAAGTTTTGAAAACAGATGATAAAGTGATTATTGTTGAAATTACAGGTCTTGATATGCCTAAAGGTACAAATAAAGATGAAATGACTGAAACTCAGTTGAGAAGTTTGACCGTTATGTATGCTTTAACTTATTTCTGTGCGATTTTTGGTGAACGTGAGAAAGATAAGGAAACAATGTTATTCCTTGATGAAGCATGGCAGATTATGTCAACTCCTGCTGGACGACAAGTAGTTAACCGTATCAAACGTACAGGACGTTCCTTTAACAATTTCTTGGTATTGGTGACTCAATCTGTAAAAGACTTGAAAACAAGTGATGATACAACTGGATTTGGTACAGTCTTTGCTTTCCCTGAACATACAGAAACAGAAGCAATACTGGAACATTTACGAGTTGAAAATGACGAATTATCAAGAGCGTGGTTAGAAAATCAAACAATGGGTCAATGTATCTATTACGATACTTTCGGACGAAAAGAACGTATTACAGTAGATGGTACAATTTTCCCTGAGTTTTTACCATTATTTGAAACAGTTGAATCTAGTTTAGTATCAGTACAGTAAGGGGGAAAAATGAGAAGGAATATTTTATTAGGATTTATTTTGTCTATATTTTTCTTTCCTTTTGTAGCTAGTGCTACTGAGCCAATTTTACCGAATAATAATTTTAATATTATTGAGTTTGATAAAAATACAAATACTCCCAAATTAACCGATCCTGCTGAAAATGCAAAAAAAATACTGGATAATGCCAAAAAGGCAAAAGAAACACAAGAAGCCTTAAAGAAAAAAGAAGAAGAATCAAGCAAATTGACTTTTGAAAATTATAAGTCCAAAATGTCTGATTTGACTAGTAAGGTTTATTTTGATAAGAAATTTTTTGGATTTGATTCAAATATGAATTATTTCTTCAATTCGATTGTGCAAGCTGTATTTTGGGTATCAAAATTTATCTTTTGGATTATTGCTGGTATTTATGGTGCAGTTGATGGAATGAGTGATATAACTTCTTTATTGAATAATACGATAGACAATTCTAGTAAAGTATTTTCTTCTCTATTCAGTAAAGAAGTTATTTATGTTGTTGGTGCTAGTATGGCAGTTTATCTATTGTATTTGTTTGCGACTGGTAAGGGTAGTGTGATGAAGTCATTTATTAAAATGGTACTGATCTATACTCTAATTGGTTTATATTTTATAAGATTCAATGTGGACGGTCAAAATAAATATTTATTGACTCACTTATATGATGGATTCAGAACAACAACAATTACGCTTAATGGTGAGATAACAAAAACTCTGACTTCAGAAAGTTCCAATGAGATTGATGCTTATTTTAATGATACTATCATCAAGGCTTATAAGTATATGAACTCTCCAATAAAGGAAGATGGCTCATTTCAATTATCTGATAAGGAATTTGAAGATTTAGCTGGATATAAGCAGGGTGATGGAGATCATCTTATCGGTGAGAAAAAAATCAAGGATATTGCAAAAGACAAAGATCCTGAAAATAAGATGTTGAAAAATGAGTGGGGTGCAAAGTTTAGCTATGCTTTTGCGTCACTGGTTGATGTAATTGTAGTTGGTAGTGTTTATCTTGTTTTAGGTTTATCAAGATTTTTCTTTTTAATGGTTTATATCTTTTTAATTTTGATACTGCCATTTATTTTATTGATCAGTCTATTTCCAAAGATGGAACATTTGATTCATGGATTTAATAAAAAAGCTATATCTATGTTGATTTTATCATCTGTAACATTATTAGCTACAACATTGTTTGTATTCTTCTATAATTCTTTGACAGATTTTATTGGCTATGCAGTTGGTGAGAATGTATTGGTTGTTATTTTTGTTAAAGCGATATTGTTAGTTTTAATGATTAAGAATAGAGCAATGATTTTATCTATGTTCTCACGAATTGGGCGTTTGCCTGTTAGTCGAATGAATGGACTTAATCTGAATAAAGGAACTAAAAAGATTCGAGAGAAATTGTATAGGACAGGTAAAGACGGATTAGTAGTTAGTGGTCAGTTTGCAAAAGGTGGTTTGAAGATGGGGAAAGAAAGTCTACAAGCTCGTCTTAAAAATTTAAGCTCGCCAACTAATAACCTGGATAAAAAACAAGGATTGGCTAAAGAACAGGTATCTGATACTAACGAAAATGAAACTTATAGTAGAGTTAGAGATGGTTATGCGACTGTCAAACATAGAACAACAGGTACGGTTAATGCCCTGAAAGAAAAAGGAAATAGAGCGATGTCTTTCCTTTATGAAGTCCGTACAAATGCGTTTAGAAATCAAGAATCGAATAAGTTTATAGACTTAAATTCCAAAAGAAAATCTTTTGGAACAAAGGCAGATTACCATGAGAAAATAAAAAATAGTTCTCGTAATGAGGTGAAACGTTTGAGAGAAAAACGTTTGGCCAGAAAGAAAGCAGAATTTCAAGCAAAAGCAGATAAGAGAATGAATCAAGTGAATCCTCTGAACAAGGTTTCACCTAAAAAAACAAAGACGGATTCTCCGAAAAGTAAAAAAATGAAAGGAGGTAAGATTCGTAGTTTAAAGAAGAAGGAAAGTGATAAAAAAGTAGAGCTTTCGAATATAAATATCAAAAGAAAGAGGGGGAGGAAGTGATAGCTAAAAAATACGCAAAGATTTTTGGTTCTATAATTGCGACAATTCTACCCTTATTTCTAATCTTGATTCTGATGATTGGATTTGTAGGTGTGGCTTCAGGTAGTTCATCTGATAGTACGACTGGAAAGAGAACACGTTTAACAGCACAAGAAGTAGCCCAAAAAGCGAATATCTCGGTGGAACGTGCAGAAGATGTCATTAAGATTTTTAACTGGCAACTATCTAAAGAGAAATTTACTTTAGAGGGGTCTAGTGGATCTCTTGCAAATGCTGAAAGAGAAAGTGGATTTGATCCTAAACTAACGAATCCTTCAGGTGGAGTTGCTGGATATTTCCAATGGTCAGGTTGGGATAATACTATCAATGGTGATAGATGGAGAAATGCAAGTTCTCGTACTTTGGATAGTACAGTAGAGCTAGAACTAATGAGCTATGAATTAAATCATGGCTATAAAAAAGTCAAAGATTATATGCAAAGGGCAACTGATCCTTTTGAAAGTGCCAAGTATTGGTCTGAACATTATGAAGGTGTATTGTTATCAGACGGTCAAACAAAACTAGAGAAGCTGGAAAAGGACAGTCAGAAGTGGTATGAAGTCTTTAAAGGTACGATTGAATCAGATGGCTCATCAAGTAGCAGTGCAATAGCAGGTAGCGTAGATGTTCCATTTGGTCAGGTTTCTACTGAATTACCTAGTGGATTTTCGATTGATAAGGAAATAAATCAAGCTGGCTATATCACTCAATCTTATCCTTATGGTCAATGTACTTGGTATGTTTTCAATCGTGCAAAAGAATTTGGAATAAACTTTGATCCGTATATGGGAAATGGTCAGGATTGGGCACACAAGGATGGATATGAGGTGACAAATACACCGACTAAACATTCTGCTGTTTCGTTTCAAGGAGGACAAGCAGGTAGTCATGCAACTTATGGTCATGTTGCCTTTGTCGAAGATATTAAAGATGATGGCTCAATATTGATTTCTGAATGTAATGTCATTCAACCAATGCAAGGAACAGGGATTACAGATTATCGTGTCTTTACTGCTGATCAAGCAAAAAACTTTTTATATGTAATTGGTAAATAAGAAAAGAGGAAAAATATGAATAAAAAATTTGTAACATTGTTGTCAGTGGCTGTATTGAGTTCAGTCGCAAATGGAATTTTAGCAGACGAAATTAATTTGGGTGGAAATAGTTCAACTCCAAATGATAATTCAGGTTTAGTAGTTTCAGAAAAACCTGCAGAAGCTCCTAAGGAGTCTACAGCGCCAACAGTAAATGAAAATCTAGATTTGGGTGGAAGTGTGGATAAAAAAGAGGACAAGGATAGTACAGGAGTAGTTGTAGAGCCGATAATGCCAACAGAACAACCAAAAGAAGATAAACCATCTGAAGAACTTGGAAAAGATACTAATAAGAATCAGGAACACGATCATACAGGAGTAGTTGTGGAGCCAGCAAGTCCTTCTACCAATAAATCTAAAGAAGAAAAGCCTGTTGAAAATGTGGGTGATGATAAACAAGGAGATCAAAAATCATCTGATTCAACTTCGGATAAATCAAAAGAGGGAGAAGAAAATACGAAACCAAATAAAGAAGATACTCCAGAAGTGAAGGAACAAAAACAAAGGGCAGAGGATAATGTTGGAGTAAAAGAAAAAGAAGAACCTAAGCCCTTGAATGTGACTAAAGAAGAAATTAAGGAAAAACCTATCGAAACAAATACAGGATATAAGATTGTAGGCACTAATAAAGGCAAAGTAGTTGTAGAAGAAAGTGAAGGCAATTATGTAGAAAAAGAGCCTTATGAAGTGGGAGCAGTCAAACAGAAAGATGGTACAATCGCTTTGAAAGATAAGGAAGGGGAACTAAAAGTTCTTCCAAATACTGGAACAGCGAGCACAATTTTTGCAACTATTTGGGGATTTGTTGGTTTAGTTGCGACATTTTTTGGAAAACGAAAAGTTAAGTAGCACAAAATTAGTCAAGGCAGGGTAAAACTTGCCTTGTTTTTTGTTGGTTTAAGGAGTTAAAATGGATCAAGTAGAATTATTAAAAATCTATGCTGTGAAATTAGCTAGTAGGTTAGGTGAAAATCAAGAATCTATAGAGTTTATTGCTGACTCTGTAACTGATCATGGTATTGAAACTATGATAGTTGAAGTTATAAAAAATGCGAAGTTTGTTAAAGTTACTTATGATTATGAAGGGAGTCATGCTAATAAAAAATTACCAAGAAGAAATTATGCGAGTGTATCTGTGTCAATTGAGGAAGGCTACTCTTTTGATTTTACTAGAGGAGTAGCTTATACTTATTTTCCAAATATAGAGAAGTTGTTAGAACAATTATAAAATAATTGAAAATGTGATATAATAAAAGAAAGTGAAAGGGGAATGAATCATGATTAAAGAGTTTGGTGTTACAAATCTAGAAGTCACAAAAGAAGATATTTTTAAAAATCCCAATAATCCTATTTTACGTATGTATGATGATGAAGAATTGATTGGAACTTTTAATATTCTTACAGGTGAAGTCTTAGAGGACTTGGACTTGGCTGATTATGATATTCGGTTTGCTCAAAAACAAATTGAATTGAATCGTGATAACTACCTTGAAACGTGGAAGGACTACGTGGGGTTGTTACATGCCTAAGTATTCTTTTTTGAAGTATGGTATTGAGATTCGTCCGAATGAGCATAATCATAAAGGTCAGAAGGCACATATTCATATCTATATCCATGGTGAGGAAGTAGGTTCAATGTTTTTGACTGGAGAGCTTCGAGATGGTAGATTGAAATCAAAAGATATGAAGATTGTAAGGCAGTATGTTTTAGAAAATGCAGATGATCTTCAAGCTTTATGGGATGAATATCAAAAAAGTGCGTATTAAGAAAATAAATTCAAGCCAGAAATGGCTTGTTTTTTTTGTTGTTTAAGGAGTAGTAAATGAAAGAGTCGAAACAAGTATTTAATATTGAAGTTCCAATTCCTTCTAATATGGTTTTGATCAGTCGTTCCGAGTATATAGATTTAATCCAGAAAGAAGAAATTGGTCAATGGTGGACTATTGATAAGGTTGAGGAATTATTGTCTATTAGTAAAACAAAATTGGTCAATGATATTTTATTGAACCCAATAATCAAAAATGAATTAGATATTGAACAAAATAAAGAAGGATTTGTCTTATATCCGAAAAGTAAGGGGTCACCTTATAGATTTTTAGCAAGAAAAACAAGGGAATATTTTGATAAAAATTATCAAAAAATATTATTAATGTTATAATAGAATGGTGATGACTGCCATTCAGAAAGGAGTTAGTGTGGCAAGTTACAGACAGCGTGGAAAAAACAAACTTTGGGATTACCGTATCTTTGATAAGCAAGGTAATGTTATTGCGACAAATTCGGGTTTTAGAACTAAACGAGAAGCAATGAATGAAGCTCAGGAAAAAGAGAGGAAATTATATCAATCAAATTATACAGCGAGGTTTGATAGTAAGGCTACACTGTATGAGTTGTGGCAGGATTGGTATGATTTAGTGATTCTTCCATCAGAAAAGGCAAAATCGACAAAAGAAGGCTATTCTTATAGAGGAAAGATGATGGAGAAAATCTTTTTAGACATACCTGCAGTTCAAATTAGTCATAAAGAATATCAGTCTAAATTGAATGAATATGGTGAACAAGTAACTAAAGATCATGTAAGTCGATTAAATGCTGATATTCGAACAGTAGTCAATTTTAGCAAGAGAAATGGTCTAGTTTTGAATGATTTTACTGAGGGTGTAAAAATATTTGGTCTGTCTGGTAAAGATATTGATGATAAATATCTCCATAGTATTTCTGACTATAAAAGTTTGTTATCTCATCTACGGTCAAAATTTAATTATCGAGAATCGGTGATGGCTTATCTATTATACTTTTTATTTAAGACTGGATTTAGAGTTGGAGAAGGTATGGCAGTATGCTGGTCTGACATTGATTTTGAAAACAAGACCATTAAAACATATAGAAGATTTTCAGGAGATCGACAAGAATTTACTCCTCCAAAGACGAAAACATCTGTTAGAGAGATTCCTGTTGATGAAAAATTATTACAAGTTCTAGAAGATTTAAAAGCAGAACAGTCTAAAGTTCTTTATGATCGTGAAGATTTGAATAAAGAAGATTTAGTTTTTTATGATAGAAGATATAGAATCCCAACAAATGCAGGTCTTAATAAATATTTAAGAGTTTGTTTATCAGAACTTGGAATTGGTAGTCAAGAAATGTCAGCAACTTCAGGTAGACATACCTACGGTTCATTTCTACTTGCAAAGGGGGTGGATATATGGATAGTAGCAAAGCTGATGGGACATAAAGATATTCAGCAAATTATTAGAACATATGGTCATGTTTTGCAAGAAGTGATCGATAAAGAGTATGATACAGTTAGGCAGTTATTGGTCGATTAAAGAAGAAAAATAAAAGTAAATTCATTGACCAAAATTTGACCAAGTGTATCAAAAGCATTGATAATACAATATTTCTGAGATATTTTCTTATCCCTGCAATCGGCATAAGAAAGAGCAATAAAATAAATATTATATTAGTTTATTAGAATCATCAACACTCATCAAAATGAGGAGGAGTATCATGAACAAGAAAGAACGGATGAAACATGTTGAGAAGACCCACGGTCGAAAAGCAACTGCATCGAAATTGGCAGAAGCCTCCTCTACAACTAAAAATATAAAAATGTATATCAGTCTTGCCTTAACAGCACTAGTTATAATCATTGTTGCTAGTATCTTTTTAAATTCACCTAATCTCAAGCAAGAAGCAAATCAAACTTCTTCCTCATCTAAGACTGAAGAGACGACAAGAAGTCAGGGGAAAGAGGAAGAAAAGGATAAGGCAAAGGAAGAGGAAATTCAAAAACTAAAGGAACAATTGTCTGATTTGGATACCAAGATTTCAGAATCAGAGCAGCTCGTTAATCAATTAAAAAAAGAAGCTTCTGTTCCAAAATTAGATCTTGAAGCCCTCAGAAGTAATGATTTATCAAGTTTAGAGGGTACTTGGCGGACACAGTCTGGTAATGAATATGTCATTAACGATTCAGGGGAAGTCCAATCTTCTTGGATATACAATGATCAAAAGCATGAGTCTATTGTTGGATTGAAAGTATCAAAAAGTCAGAATGATCGTAACTCAGAAACAGTAGCCCTTGGCGCTTGGGCAAAAGGTTCTCAGGCGGGAGGGTTTGTGGTAGTCGTTGTACCAAGTGGGGTTGTCATGGAACCTGGTGATGATGGTAAAATAACAGACAATTCCAATCACACTGAGGACAGACTCTTTGCAGGACAACAATATGAAGGGATGTTGATGCATCCAGAAAATGTTTACTATCGTGTTAAACCAGATACGAGCCAATTAGAATCAGAAGAGAAGAATTTAACGAAATTGAAAGCTGATCGTGATGCCATCAAATCAGCTTTAGAGTCTAAAGAATAATGAAAAATGAATGAAAAGAAGCCAACTAAGGCTTCTTTTTTTGAAAAGTTTTGACCACATAGCCTGTGATGTCGACCACATAAGCAAAAGCTATTGTTGACTATTTTTATTTCTGTTATAGTAGTAACTGTCAAAGGGAGCAAAGCTTCCAACAAAATAGAAAATGAGGTCGTATCATGAAAAAAGTATTAGGTATTGGATTTTTAGTTGTTGCAGTAGCAGTTTTGTATTTTGGCTTTGTTGGATGGCCGAGTTTGGATGTTAACATCTGGGCACTCTTTCCAGTAGGTCTATTTCTGTTTTTCACTCTTGAAAATCTAGTAAAAAAAGATTACAAGGCCAGTCTCATGAGCTTAATTATTGCCTTTATCATCGCTAATGCCATTCTTGATATCTTGCCACTTTCAAGTGGGTTGGTAATCGGTGCTGGTGTTCTGGCTTGTGTGGGAATTGGTTTTCTCTTTCCTGAAGCCAACAAGTTAGAAGAATAATATAAAAAATCTCGAGGTTTCTCGAGACTTTTTCTTTATTGACCTGCGTAATATTTTTGAATTCCTTTGACAATACCTGCAACCAATCTGTTTTGGTAGGCGTCACTGCGGACTTGTTGATTTTCATTGAAATTGTCAATATAGCCCAATTCCAATAGAACAGCTGGTTTATCAGTTTCTCGAAGAACAGCAAAACTACTTTGTAGGAGTCCTGCATCCTTAGCACCAGTTTCAGCTAGTAGTGAAGAGTGGATATCTGCCGCGAGGCGATTACTTTCACTGATTCGGTCAGGGTGGTTATGCCAGTACGGATTGATTTTAGAAGGATAACCAGCAGCTTCTTCATAAGAATAAGTCTGAATCCCAGCTCTATTTGAAGCTGGATTACCACTAGCATTGAAGTGAATACTAATAAAGATATCTGAGTCAGTCTTATTAACCATTCTTGAACGTTCGGTGACAAAGTCTACAAAGACATCACTGTCTCTTGAAGAAAGAACAGTATAGCCGAGTCCTTCAAGCTCCTTGCGTAGCTTTTGGTAAACTTGCATATTCAGTTCTTTTTCGGTGATGTTATAATAAGATGCACCGGGATCTTTACCACCATGACCTGGATCTAGGAAGATAATATTGTTATATTTCCCCTTTTCAAAACCACGACTTACAGAAGTTTCACCAATCCATTTCCCATTGCTTTGGAATTGATGAGTTTGTCCATCAATTTTATGGGTTCCTGTAACATAGACTCCATTGTCATCTACATAGTAGCGGGCTTTATAGAAGCTGTCGTCAATCCATTCGCTCTTAGCCATGTAGCCACCTGCCTTGAGGTAGTAGGAGCCAATCCATTCACGTTCTGCGTAAGCACCACCAGATTTCAAGTAGAACCAGCTATCATAGTTTTTATCGAAAATCCATTCTTTTTCAGCCATGGCCCCGCTAGCTTTTAGGTAGTAGCTACCTTGCCATTGGTTACTTGCCATAGTAGCATCTTTGTTAAAGTAGTACCAGGTACCACTGATTTTATCCCACTTGTTTTTGATTAATTTACCAGAAGCAAGGGCATAGTACCATTGTCCATCTTGTTTTACCCAAGAACTCTCAGCCATGGCACCACTATTGGTAAACAGATAGTCGTCAAAAATCGTGTTGCTGAGCATGACACCGTCTTGATCAAAATAGTACCAGACACCACCGATCTTTTCCCATTTTTGTTGAGAAATTTTTCCATAAGCGTTAGCGTAATACCATTTTTCTTGGAGTTTACTCCAACCGGAATCGATCATGGCCCCGCTACTAGTAAGGATATATCCGTCAAAAATAGTATCGCTCAACATGATGCCATCTTTGTTGAAGTAGTACCATTTTCCGTGGATTTTTTTCCAGTTAAGAACAGGGGCATTATTTTCATAGAAGCGCCAGATATTTTCCTCTAATACCCAACCTTCTTTTTGAACTTCTGGTGCCTTGTCTTCTTCTTTCTTAGTTGGATTTGTCGTTTGATTGGCATTTGCTTCAGTTGAAGGTTCAGCTTCCTTAGCTGGGAGACTGTTTTTCTCCACTTTGTCAGTAGAGGTTTCACTGTGTGTTGTTTCTACTGGGGTTGACTGTACTTTGTTCTCCTCAGCATAGCTAAGGTTGGTTGTTAGACCAAATACTGAAAGCGTAATGGCGCTTGCCAAGAGCGTTTTTTTCACTTGATTAATCTCCTATTTTTATTTTTTTATAATTTTATCAGAAAAGTGCCGCATATGGAACATTTAGTGACCAAGATCGAGGTGTTGGTGGGCTATATTGTAATAGTTGACTATTTCATCACGAAAATTTGAACAATCATGATGATATAGATGAGCAGTGTTAGTAAAAATCCAGCTCGCCAAAAGAATTTAATAAATTTTGGATAATAAAAACTACGTTTTTTATTTAAGAAGAAAAAGACTAACACAATTGCTAGTATTGATAAGGCCGTTCCCAATACTGGAAGTTGATTGTGTGTGAACATCTTAGCCGTAATCAAATAGTATTCAAAAATTAGAAAAGGAAAAGCTAAATCAGCAGCA
Source organism: Streptococcus sp. SCPM-O-B-15304 (M98) (assembly GCF_058200215.1). Lineage (NCBI taxonomy): Bacteria > Bacillati > Bacillota > Bacilli > Lactobacillales > Streptococcaceae > Streptococcus > Streptococcus sp. SCPM-O-B-15304 (M98). The sequence continues at coordinate 180,408 of NZ_JBYQGQ010000002.1, forward strand.
TTGATGCCCCTTTTTTTTAACTTAAAGAGTCTGCTTAAAATAATCGCCAGAGCTAAGGTTAGTACCAAAAGCAAGATGGAAGCAAGTTTCATTAAAATCATACCATTATTGTATCATAAAATTTAGAGAATAGAAAAGTAAATTCCTTGATTTATCACTGTTTTAGCAAAAAATCATTGATAAGAAACAGATTTTATAATTTCTGCTTGATCAGAATAAATCATGTGTTCGATACAATGATAGTTTGAGTCCTCAATATAAATCTTTTTTATGTTCACTATAGAAAATATATATTAGTCAGAAGTGAAGAATAGTAGTAGAATGAGTAGCAAATAAAACAAAGGAGTTTCTTATGAAATTAGTTACTTTATGGTCAAAACTCTCACTAGGCATTCAATTATTGGTGGCTTTGGTCTTTGGTGTTATCGCTGCCCTTATCTGGCCACAATTTGCAGGCTTTTATCAATTTTTAGGTCAAGCCTTTATTAAATTGATCAATATGGTTATCATTCCACTAATCTTCCCGACTATCGTTGTTGCAGTAGCCAGCGTTATCGGGAAAAAATCTTTCGGGAAAATCTTGACCAAGAGCTTGGTTTACTTTTTTGCCGTGACAACTGCTATTACGCTCTTGTTTGTATTTGCTAGTTACTATTTAGGATTTGGACAAGGTGTGAATATTGGTCAAACTGGTGGGAACCTTGATGGTATCGCCAACAATGTAAAATTTAGCGAATTTCTCCTTGGTTTTATTCCATCAAATATTGTCAAATCTCTTTCAGACGGCGCCCTATTGCCGATTATCGTTTTTGCTATCTTTCTTGGTTACGGAATTGGTAACCTTAAGTCTGATAAATCTCAGAAAATCATCGAAGGTTTCCAAATCTGGATTGAAGCTATTTATAAGATTGTTGCAGTGATTGTCAAACTTTCACCGATTGGCATTTTTGGATTTATCGCAAAAGATGTTGCAACTACTGGCCTTGACAAATTGATTGGACTTGGTCAATTTGTAATCGGAACTTACTTGGCTTATGCTGTATTGGTTCTCCTTATTTTCCCTTTGATCGCTCTATTCTTTAAAGTACCGTATTTGTCAGCCTTTCGTGAAAATTGGAGTCTTTTGACTCTGGCCTTTGTTACTGGTAGTTCTAGTGTTGTCTTGCCATCACTTCTTAAAGATTTGAAAAAACAGGGGCATGACGAGCATACAATTGATTTAGTTGTTCCTTTAGGATATACTTTTAACTTAGAAGGAGCAGCGGTTTATTTCTCAGTAGCGACAATTTTTATCGCCCACGCCTATGGTATACAATTTTCTTTATCAAGTCTCTTGTTTACTGTTTTATTGTTGACTTTGATTGGAAAAACTGCAGCAACTGTGCCATCAGGAGCTATCGTAGTTCTATTAGCTGCAGCACCTCAATTGGGCTTGCCAGTTGAAGGAGTGGCCTTGATTTTTGCAGTTGATTTCTTTGTCAATGCTGGCCGTACCATGATCAATGTTCTGGGTCAAATCTTAACAGTCAGCGTTATCGAAAAAACAGAAGGATATATTTTAGAAGAAGAAAAGGAAAGCCAATTATCAGTCAGCTTTTCTTAAGGAGATATGAGTAATGAGTGAAGCAAAAGTTTATGTAATCCATGAGAATCTTGAATGGACCCAGCATTTGGTCAAATGGTTGGAAGAACTAGAAGTCCCTTATGAACTATGGGATCTGTCTAGTGGGATTTTAGATTTGCAAAGCCCACCGCCGCAAGGTATCTTTTACAATCGCATGTCTGCATCTTCTCATACCAGAGGTCATCGCTATGCACCAGAATTTACAGAGCAGGTGATTACTTGGCTAGAAGCACACGGACGCAAGGTTGTGAATGGTACTGGTGCTATCAACCTAGAAATCAGTAAAGTTAAACAATATTTAAAGTTAAACGAGTCGGGTATTGAGACTCCTGCAACAGTTGCAGTTTTGGGTCAAGAAAATATCATTGAAGCAGCCAGAAAATTTAACATCTATCCTTTGATTACCAAGCACAATCGAGCAGGTAAAGGCTTAGGAGTTCAACTCTTCCAAAATGAAGAAGAACTTGAAGCCTATGTCAATAGTCCCCTCTTTGAACCTTCAGTGGACGGGATTACCTTGCTACAAGCCTACATAAAACCAAGTGATGGACGTATTCGTCGTTCAGAGTTTATCAATCAGAAGTTTCTCTACACTGTTTCAATCGACTCTTCAGATGGTTTCCAACTTTGTCCAGCAGATGGTTGTCAAATCGGCAAGAGACCAGAACAACTAGAAACGTCTGAGAAATTCCAGATTACAGAACCTCTACCAGATGACCGAAGAGAAGCTTATGAGAATTTCTTGAAAAATGCTCAGATTGAAGTTGCGGCGATTGAATGGGTTCAATCAGAGAGTGGAGACATTTATGTCTATGATGTAAATACCAACACCAACTACAATCCTACCGCAGAAAAAAATGCCAATATTTTTGCTCACCAACATTTGGCTCAGTATCTAAAAACAGAATTGCAAGCCTTGACTAGTGGACAATAAGGTAACTAATTCAAAAATCCCCCAGTATCAAATGACTGGGGGATTGATTTGTTTATACTCTTCGAAAATCTCTTCAAACCACGTCAGCTTCCATCTGCAACCTCAAAATAGTATTTTGAGCTGCCTTCGTCAGTTCTATCCACAACCTCAAAACGGTGTTTTGAGCAACCTGCGGCTCGCTTCCTAGTTTGCTCTTTGATTTTCATTGAGTATTAATCGATAAAAAATTAATGATTTGCTTTAAAGTCCGGGTCTTTTAGGCTTTGAACACTCGCATTGATCACTGCACCGATAATCAATATCTTGGCAATAATTATAAACCAGAACATCATGACAACAACGATGATGGAACTAAAAAATCGAACGTCGACTAGATAGTTAACATAATTGTTGAAATAAGCTGAAAAGATTGTTAATAGAGATATAAGAGTAAGAAGTACGAATAGACTTCCAGGAAGGACGTAACGAATACGACCGACTTTCACATTCGGAAGGAAATAATAGAGCATAATCAAGATCGCAAAAAGAAAGGCATAAATCAGCGGTCCTGTAAAATCCTGTAAATATGCAAATAGAGAACTTTCGGATTTCCAGTAGTTTTTTAACAGATCCAATAACATATGACCAAACATACTTAGGAATAGAGCAAGTGCAAAGAGAATCTGTAATCCCAAACTAACCAGGAGACTCATCAGTTGATGGGAAATAAGCCCTCTGTTTTTAGCGATTCCATAAGCTTTATTAAAAGATTTTTGGAGGAAATTCATGGATTTTGAAAATGTCCAAAGAGCTGATATTACCGCAAAACTCAAGAGTCCAGCAGATGGTTGTGTCAGCACTTCACGAGCAATCTTTGCTACTACATCATAGATCGTATCTGGTAAAAATTCCTTTAGTGTGATCAAGAAATCGGAGACTGGAATTTGAAAATAAGGCAAGATATTGACAGCTATCATAAGTAAGGGAAAGATTGAAATCAACCAATAATAAGCCACAGCTACACTGGTTAATTCAATATCTGAAACACGATAGTAGTGCAAAAAAGCTTTCAATAAAGGCCTATTGGTTAGTTGTTTCCACAACTTTTTCATTGCATAATCCTCCACAATAATAACCTAAATCTTAATTTCTGCGAACTAATTCCATCATATCATAAGGTAGTGTGTTGGCTGATTCTTTTAGAGAATAAGTTTCTAGGTTGTTCACATTTTGTCGCAGTTTTTTAGCATACTGGGCTGAGATGAGTTTTTGTTTTTCGTATTCAAAGATAGACTTACGTTCTAGATAGTAGCCTCTCAACATTTCATCGATGTTATTGGGTTTGATACGATTGATTACCCGTTCCACAAAGGCACCACTGGTAATATGACTGGTTTCACGGAGACGTGATTCCTGCATAAAGCTAATCAAGGAACTCTTATAAATCCCTTTCAGGTTTTCCAAACTTTCGATGATGATTTCAGTGTTGGCTAGGTAGAGCTCTGCAATCTGATCATAATCGATGGCTAATAGTCTTTGATTTCCCTTGTCTCTCCAAGAACGGAAGGTTTTTCCAAATGTGAGCAATTCATGAAGGAGAAAACGCACAATCCGGATAGAAACAAGGAAGTAGTAGGTTAGGCGAGAAGCAAAGTTTCGCTTAATATTGTTCTCCATGCTTTTCAAGTACCGTTGATAAACACGATAACCTCTTTCACCGATTTTGCCTTCTTCATAGGCCTGTTCCAAACCATCGTTCTCGATACTGAGAATCAAAAGTTTAAGAGCTTCCCAGTCTTCTTGGATTTCTTTGTTTTCTTGGCTGAGGATGAGATTTTCAATCCGTCCGTGATAATTATCGATAGCAGCATAGAGGGGAACCTTGTTTTTAGTATGTTCCAAATCTTTCTCTAATTCCATGGCAACATCGTTTAGGATAGCGATGTGCATGAGATGATCCTTAGATGGTTCTTGCTCTTCAGAAAGGTGTGGCAAGACCAATAATCCAGTAAGGAAACTGACCAAGGTTACACCGGCTACGAGGAAGAGAAGGAGCGGATATTCCTGCTCCAGATTAGAAGGTATCAAGAGGATGGTAGCAATAGAAACAGTTCCTTTAACTCCAGAAAATGTCAAGAGAAGCATATCTTTGACATATTTATGGAGGCTTTTTTTAAGTTTCTTTATTCGAAACGCGTAAAAGCCGTAAATCATGAGAAAGCGGATGACAAAGAGTAGGAAGGTTAAGAGGAAGATAGTGATGAGAAGGAGCACATTGTTATAAAAAGCACTCTTCAGAATTGGCTCCGCAATCATTTCCAGTTCCATTCCCAAAATAACAAAGACAGAACCATTAAGCATAAAGGTTACTGTGTGCCATACAGTCTCTGTAACAGTATCAACTTGGGCTTCAAGCAGATTTATTTTCTTGAAACGACTAGCTTTTAAAATACCAGCGACAACGACCGCAATAATTCCAGAAACATGAATCTCTTCAGCTATGAAAAAAGTCAAGAGAGGTAAACTAAGTTCCAATAAGAGCTCACTTGCGATATCTGTTGCACGGACACTGAGTAGAAAAGTATGGAGGAAGCGATTGATTAGGGCTGTTATAAAGCCGACTGCAAATCCTCCAACGATGGAAATGGCTAATGAGGTTCCAGCTTGGGTGAGCGAAAATGTTCCTGTTGTCCAAGCGATGAGAGCCATACGAAAGGCTACTAGTCCAGAAGCATCATTCAGAAGACCTTCCCCCTTTAGGATATTAGAAACCCGTTTCGGAAAGGAAAAACGTTGAGAAAGAGATGCGAAGGCGACTAGGTCAGTAGGACCTAAAGCAGCACCAACTGCTACGCAGGCGGCCAATGGAAGGCTCGCCCAAAGGACATGGGCGACTCCTCCCATGCTCAGAGCTGAGATAAAGATAACTGGAAAAATCAAAAAGAGGACAATCCGCCAGTGTTTTAGGATAGAAGTAATGTCTGCTTCTTGAGCCTCTCGGAATAGTAGCGGGCCAATGACTAAAGCTAGGAATAACTCAGTATCTAAATGATATTGGTTGTTGGGTAAACAAAGTCCAATTCCAATCCCTAACAAAATTTGAATCAGGGGCATGGGTAAAAAGGGAAGAAGTTTATTGGTCGTGCTAGAAACAATAAGAACTAGTAAAAATACTAAGAGATAAAAAAGTAAATCCATCTTCTACCTCCTTATTTTTGTTTGCGACAAGCTTCAAAAAGTTCCTTTTGTTCTTGGATTTTTTGATCAATCTTCGAGCAGTCCTTATGCTCGATTTTCTTCTGACAACGCTCCATTTCAAGTGAAATCATTTTTTTCTTGATTTTCAACATCTTCTTACTCATATGAACTTCATCTAACATACCAACTGCTCGTTCATGTTGGGTTGATTCAACGAATTTTTGTCGAAGACCTTCTATTTTATCTCGTAGGTATTGTTTATCCATGGCGATACCTTTCTAATTTTTCAATCATGACTAAAAACGGTGGATTGTTGATTTGGTTGAGAGTGCGATAGATCGTAGCAGTATATTCTTGTTGTGGTAAGTGACTGACAAAATCCATGACTGCATCCCGTTCGATATCTCCGCCTTCATGCCCGTAATAAATCATGATGGCTATTCGTCCACCTTTAACAAGCATTTGGCAAAGTTTATCCAGTGCTTCAATAGTTGTTTGAGGTTGGGTGATAATGCTTTTATCAGCTGAAGGAAGATAACCTAGATTAAAGATGGCAGCTTTCACCTCAGTTACAAACTGATCCACGGTTTCATGACCTTGTAGGATTAATTCTGCATTGGTCAAACCAGCTTCTTGTAGACGTTGGCTAGTCTTTTCTAGAGCTTGTTCCTGTATATCAAAAGCGTAGACTTGTTTAGCCAACTTGGCAAGAAAAAAGGTATCGTGGCCATTTCCCATGGTCGCATCAACGACAATATCCTCTTGGGTGATGACTTGGGCAAGAAAATCATGCGCCATTTCAAGTGGTCTTTTCATTCATAAACTCCTGTTTTACAGCCTTGCATCCTTGGACGCTACCGCGTCGTCTCATTTCAGCCTCAATGCTATTTAGAACTTCCCATTTATTGAGACTCCACATAGGACCAATCAACATATCCCTAGGCGCATCACCCGTAATCCGATGGATGACAATATGCTTGGGAATAATTTCTAGTTGGTCACAGATGACCTTGACATATTCATCCTGACTCATGAGCTGCAAACGACCTTCATGATAGTCGCGTTGCATTCGAGTGTTGGTCATGAGGTGAAGTAGGTGAAGCTTAATCCCTTGGATATCATTGTCCCTTACACAACGCCGAACGTTTTCCACCATCATTTCATGAGTTTCACCGGGCAAACCATTGATCAAATGGGCAACAATCTCGATCTTCGGATACTTCCGAAGTCGTTTGACCGTATCCACGTAGAGTTCATAGGAGTGGGCACGGTTAATCAATTCAGAAGTTTCTTCATAGGTAGTTTGTAAACCTAGTTCTACAGTAACATGCATTCGCTCTGATAATTCTGCCAAGTATTCGATAGTCTCATCAGGAAGACAGTCAGGTCGAGTCCCAATATTGATGCCAACTACACCTGGTTCGTTGATAGCTTGTTCATAGCGTTCGCGAATCACTTCTAGCTTTTCATGTGTATTGGTAAAATTTTGGAAGTAAACCAAATACTTTTTAACATCTGGCCACTTACGGTGCATAAAGTCAATTTCCTTATAGAATTGCTCGCGAATAGGAGCATCAGGAGCAACGATTGCATCTCCAGAACCGGAAACCGTGCAAAAAGTACAGCCCCCATGTGCTACAGTTCCGTCGCGATTGGGGCAATCAAAGCCAGCATCAATAGGGACTTTAAAAGTCTTTTCTCCAAATAAATTTCGATAGTAATCATTCAAGGTATTATAGGATTTCATAGCTAATATTATATCAGAAAAGCCCTACAAACTCAAAAAAGGTCAGTAAGAGAGAGCGTGCCTAGAAAGTGAAACGAAAGAAAAAGTCAAAATTTTTTTATAAAAGCCTTTACAAAAAAATAAAAAGTGGTAGAATTAAATCACAAACAAGCGCAAACGTTTTCGTAAAACGTTTGCCGAATAAATATAAAGGAGATTTGAATGATGAAAGATACATTCAAAAATGTCTTGTCTTTCGAATTTTGGCAGAAATTCGGTAAGGCTCTAATGGTGGTTATCGCTGTTATGCCAGCGGCTGGATTGATGATTTCAATCGGTAAGTCACTTGCAATGATTGACCCAAACCTTGCTCCCCTAGTTATTACTGGTGGCGTACTAGAGCAAATTGGTTGGGGAGTTATCGGTAACCTTCATATTTTGTTTGCCCTCGCTATTGGAGGAAGTTGGGCTAAAGAACGTGCTGGTGGTGCTTTTGCTGCTGGTCTTGCCTTTATCCTAATCAACCGTATCACTGGTACCATCTTTAGTGTAAGCAGTGATATGTTGAAAGATCCTAACGCTATGGTATCAACACTCTTTGGTAACTCTATCAAGGTTGCTGATTACTTCATTAGCGTACTTGAGGCACCAGCGCTTAACATGGGGGTATTTGTAGGGATTATCTCAGGTTTTGTTGGAGCGACTGCTTTTAACAAATACTACAACTTCCGTAAACTTCCTGATGCACTTTCATTCTTTAACGGGAAACGTTTTGTACCATTTGTAGTTATTCTTCGCTCAGCAATCGCTGCAATTCTTCTTTCAGCTTTCTGGCCACTGATTCAGACAGGTATCAACAACTTCGGTATCTGGATTGCCAATTCACAAGAAACAGCACCAGTACTTGCACCATTCTTATATGGTACTTTGGAACGCTTGCTCTTGCCATTTGGTCTTCACCACATGTTGACTATCCCAATGAACTATACAGCTCTTGGTGGTACTTACGATATTTTAACTGGTGCAGCAAAAGGCACTCAAGTATTTGGACAAGATCCACTTTGGCTTGCATGGGTAACAGACCTTGTAAACCTTAAAGGTACTGATGCTAGTCAATACCAAACATTGCTAGATACAGTTCATCCAGCTCGTTTCAAAGTTGGACAAATGATTGGTTCATTCGGTATTTTGATGGGTGTGGCTGCTGCTATTTACCGTAATGTTGAAGCAGACAAGAAACACCAATACAAAGGTATGATGATTGCGACAGCTCTTGCAACTTTCTTGACAGGTGTTACTGAGCCAATTGAATATATGTTCATGTTCGTTGCAACACCTCTTTACCTTGTCTACGCTGTTGTTCAAGGTGCTGCCTTTGCTATGGCTGATATTGTTCACCTTCGTGTGCACTCATTCGGTTCAATTGAATTCTTGACTCGTACTCCACTAGCTATCAATGCTGGTCTTGGTATGGATATCATTAACTTTATCTGGGTAACAGCACTATTTGCAGTTATCATGTACTTTATCGCCAACTTCATGATTCAAAAATTCAACTATGCTACTCCAGGACGTAACGGAAACTACGAAACTGCTGAAGGTTCATCAGAATCTGCTGCTTCTGGTGAGTCAAAAGTTGCAGAAGCTTCTCAAGCTGTTAACATCATTAACCTTCTTGGTGGACGTGCTAACATCGTTGATGTGGACGCATGTATGACTCGCCTTCGTGTTACTGTAAAAGACGCTGAAAAAGTTGGAACAGAGGAACAATGGAAAGCTGAAGGAGCTATGGGACTTGTCATGAAAGGACAAGGTGTCCAAGCTATCTACGGACCTAAAGCTGACGTTTTGAAATCAGATATTCAAGACCTTCTTGACTCAGGTGAAGTGATTCCTGAAACTCTTCCAAGTCAAAAGGCAGCAGCTCAACAAGATGCTGTTGTATACAAAGGTGTGACTGAAGAAGTATACTCAGTTGCTGACGGTCAAGTGATTGAATTGGATCAAGTGAAGGATCCTGTATTCGCACAAAAAATGATGGGTGATGGATTTGCAGTGGAACCAGCAAACGGAAACATTGTATCTCCAGTATCAGGTACTGTGTCAAGCATCTTCCCAACTAAACACGCTCTTGGTCTTGTAACTGAAGCAGGCCTTGAAGTACTTGTTCACATTGGTTTGGACACAGTAAGTCTTGAAGGAAAACCATTTACAGTTCGTGTTACTGAAGGACAACAGGTTGCTGCTGGTGATCTTCTTGTCACAGCTGACTTGGGTGCAATCCGTGAAGCTGGTCGTGAAACTACAACTGTGGTTGTCTTCACAAATGGTGACGCGATCAAATCAGTTAAATTAGAACAAACAGGTTCTCTTGCAGCTAAAACAGCAGTTGCAAAAGTAGAATTGTAATATTTAGGAGGTTGGAAGCTGTTTCCAACCTCTTGTTTATAGGAGAAAAGCATGAAGTTTTTAACACTCAATACCCATAGTTGGATGGAAAAAGATCCTGAACAAAAGTTTCAACTTTTACTTCAAGATATACTTGAAAACAGTTATGATTTGATTTGTTTTCAGGAAATTAACCAGGAAATTACTTCAGCGCAAGTAGAAGCTGGTGCACTTTATCAGCCATTACCATCTGCTGAGCCGATTCATCAAGACCACTATGTGCGACTTTTGGTAGAGAAGTTGGCTGAGCAAGGTCAAAACTATTATTGGACTTGGGCCTATAACCATATCGGTTATGATCGTTACCATGAAGGTGTTGCAATCCTATCTAAAACACCAATTGAAGCGCGTGAAATTTTGGTTTCAGATGTAGATGATCCGACAGATTACCACACTCGTCGAGTTGCTCTAGCAGAGACAGTAGTTGAAGGTAAAGAACTTGCAGTTGCGAGTGTCCATCTCTCTTGGTGGGATAAAGGCTTCCAAGAGGAATGGGCGCGCTTTGAAGCGGTTCTGAAAGAATTGAACAAGTCACTCTTACTAGCAGGTGATTTTAATAATCCTGCAGGTCAAGAGGGCTACCAAGCTATTTTAGCTAGTCCACTAAACTTACAAGATGCATTTGAAGTTGCAAAAGAAAGAAGTGGTAGTTACACTGTTCCGCCTGAAATTGATGGTTGGAAGGGAAATAGCGAACCTCTTCGAATCGATTATATCTTTACAACAAAGGATGTGCAGGTAGAAAAACTTCACGTGGTCTTTGATGGTAAAAACAGTCCACAAGTTAGTGATCATTACGGTCTGCAAGCAACACTATCTTGGAAAGACTAAATCAGTTATTTTAGTAAAAACAATCAAGCCCCCCTTCTACAAACAGAAGGGGGAATTTAATTTAAAGAGTTAATATAGTTAAAGTTTTTTATTGAATAACTTGTAAAAAAAGATAAAATCCTTTAAAATAAAAAGTGTTGGAGGAATTTATGATTGTAAATCAAATAAAGCGTATGATCCCGACGCTAAAGGTAAATAATAGAAATTTAAATGAGTTGTTTTATATTGAGACTTTGGGGATGAAACCCTTGCTTGAAGAGTCAGCATTCTTATCACTAGGAGACCAATCAGGTATTGAAAAGTTAGTTTTAGAAGAGTCACCAAGTATGAGGAGCCGTAAGGTTGAAGGGATTAAAAAATTAGCTAGATTACTTGTAAAGGTAGAGAAGCCATCTGAGATTGAAGCACTACTAGCTAGAATGGAAGAAATCCCTCAACTCTATAAAGGAAATAAGGGATATGCTTTTGAGGTTCTTTCTCCAGAAGGGGATTGTATTCTTATTCATGCTGAAGATGATATCAAGGATTTGAAAAAAGTTGAGGAAGAAGTCACTTTTGCAAAAGATGAGAAACTGAGATATTTGACAGCCTTTGAAATCTCGGTGGAAATTAACTTACCAGATAAGACATCAAGCCTACTTGATAAAGAAGAAATCGAAAACCGACTAGCTTTTAATCAATCTCAAGGGATCGATTTACTGGTTGAAAATAATGTAACTTGGGACTTGTCTATGTTGAAATTTCAAGTAGAGAATTTGGATTTGCCTGTATTGCGTCAGAGATTTGAAGAAGTTGGTTACTTTATTCCAAAATCTGAGAAGTTTTTCCTAACTAAGGATACCAACAATATTGAATTGTGGTTTGAAGCAGTATGAAACAAAAAATCATTCAAAAAATAGAGCAACAAATTGAGGCAGGGATTTATCCTGGTGCCTCTTTTGCGTATTATCAGGATGGCGTTTGGTCTGACTGGTATCTAGGAGAAGCAAATCCAGAAACTGGTGAGCAGACTCGTGAGGGCTTGGTCTATGATTTGGCAAGTGTCAGCAAGGTTGTTGGAGTAGGAACGGTCTTAACCTTCTTGTGGAAGGAAGGCAAGATTGAGTTAGATAACTCCATAAGAGACTATCTTCCAGAGGCGGATTACCCAGACATCACCATTCGACAACTCCTAACGCATGCAACGGATTTAGATCCTTTTATTCCTAATAGAGATCAGCTTTCAGCAGATCAGTTAAGAGAAGCTATGTTTCATCTGAATCGCCGAGAGAAGAGAGCCTTTCTATACTCAGATGTGCACTTTCTCTTACTAGGTTTTCTTTTAGAATCTTATTTTGAAAAGGACTTGGATCAGATTTTACAAGAGCAAGTGTTGAATCCATGGAAGATGAAGGAAACTCAGTTTGGTCCAGTTAACTGTGCTGTTCCAACGGTCCGTGGACAGAAAGCAGGAGTGGTCCATGATCCCAAGGCTCGTTTGCTTGGAAAACATGCAGGTAGTGCAGGCTTGTTTTCAACAGTTCAGGATTTAAAAATCTTCTTAGAGCATTATTTGCAAGATGATTTTGCTGAAGGATTGAGTCAGAATTTTTCGGATCTGAGTGATAAAGAACGCTCATTGGCCTGGAATCTTGAAGGTGATTGGTTGGACCATACAGGTTATACTGGAACTTTTATCATGTGGAATCGACAGAAACAAGAGGCGGCAATCTTTTTATCTAACCGAACCTATGAGAAAGATGAGCGTGCTCAGTGGATATTGGATCGTAATCAGGTCATGGACTTGATTCGTGAAGCAGACTAGGGAGGGCTCATGTCTAAAGCGTTAAAAGGAACTATTTTTACAGTGATTGCAGGTATTGCCTGGGGCCTATCAGGGACTAGCGGTCAATACTTGATGGCTCATGGAATTTCTGCTCTTGTTTTAACCAATATCCGTTTGATTATTGCAGGACTCCTTTTGGTTCTTTTGTCCTATATCAAATCTAAGGAGCAATTCATAGCTTTTCTAAAAGATAAATCAAGCCTGTTTTCTCTCTTGCTATTTTCTTTATTTGGTCTTTTTCTAAATCAATTAGCTTATCTTTCAGCTATTCAGGAGACAAATGCTGGGACAGCGACAGTCCTCCAGTATGTCTGTCCAGTTGGAATCCTTGCTTACACTTGTATCAAGGATAAGGTGGCTCCGACGCTTTCAGAAATCATCTCTATGTTTTTAGCTATAGGTGGGACCTTTCTCATTGCAACCCATGGGCAATTGGATCAACTCTCGATGACTCCAGCTGGTCTATTTTGGGGTTTGTTCTCGGCCCTAACCTATGCTCTTTATATCATTTTACCCATAAAATTGATTCAAAAATGGGGGAGCATTTTGGTTATTGGTGTTGGAATGACCATCTCAGGTATACTAGCAGTACCTTTTACGGGGCTTATCGGGGCCAGTATTCCCATATCTTTTGATATCTTTCTAGCTTTTGCTGGTATCATTCTGATTGGAACGGTCTTTGCCTATACAGCCTTCCTCAAGGGAGCTAGTATGATAGGACCAGTCAAGTCTAGCCTTTTGGCTTCGATTGAGCCTATCTCGGCAGTATTTTTTGCCTTCATGATTATGGGGGATATCTTTTATCCTGTAGATTTTCTTGGTATGGCAATGATTTTACTAGCTGTGACTATCATTTCATTGAAGGATTTAATGCTTGAAAAGAAGCAACATTCTGTTTAATGGATTAAAACAGTCTTTGATAAGGCTGTTTTTTTAATCTTCTAGCAAGTTGATTCATATAACTTTAAGAATGAATGGTTATAATCAATTCATACATTTAAAGATAAGGAAGAAATATGAATTTGCTACAAAGTATTCATCCATCAAAACCTTTAAGATACTTAAAATGGTTCGATATCCTCATCATCACTGTTTTAATGTTTGGAGAGTTTATCATTCGTTCTACTCAACAATTTATGGAGAGTTTATCGCCCTCAACTCTTACTAGCGTCGCAGAAACTACGACAAATGTAGCGAGTGATGGAGCAGCTTATTCTAGTAATTTTACTTTTCAATTGATGATGTTAGGGATTACTTTCCTTTATCTCTTGATTCGAAATTATGATTTTAAACAGCTTCCTTTACGCTGGCGCTGGTCTGTTTTAATTTGGGTTCCCCTTATCTTTGCTGTAGTTGGGATATTCGGTGATATTGTAACAACCCTCAGTGGTGAGTACAATTATTTTAATCCTCAGTTGATCCCTTTTATAGATCCTATGAAAATCATTCGAAAATTCATGGCTTTAACGCCGATGGCGATTTGCTATGCTTTACTAAATGGTTTTTATGAAGAATTTTTCTTCCTAGGCTTACTGACTTCAGTAAAAGAAAAGCACAAGTGGTTAGCTCTAGTCTACTCGGTAATTATACGGATTTCTTTCCATACCTATCAAGGATTACTTTGGGCCTTGGTGATTGGGCTTGGTTACGGTCTCTTTTATTATTTCTTGTACAAGTATGTAGTCAAGAATTTACTGCCATTCTTTCTCATGCATGCTCTTGCTGATATGTTTGGTTCAAGTCTCTTGTATCTTCTGATTGCTTGGGAAAATTAAGAAATCAAACTTTTTGACAACAGTCCAATGAGTCACTGTATCAAAGTCTTCTTGTGAATAAAAATAGAGGTCGGGATTTTGGTCCCGACCTCTTGTTGATTCTATATGGATTAGTCTTTGTTTTCGTATGGCAAGATCAAGTTTAGGATGATACCTGTCATAGCTGATAGGGCAGTACCTGAAAGGGTAACTGGTCCAAGTTTAAGGATAGCACCACCAAGTCCAAGCACCAACATAGCACTTGCGATGATAAGGTTGCGCATTTGGCTAAAGTCAACACGTTCTTTGATCAAGACTTTCAAACCGTTACTTGCGATAACCCCGTATAGAAGGATAGACATACCACCAAGTACAGAGTTTGGAATTGTTGAAATCAAAGCAGTAAATTTACCAAGGAAGCTAAGGGCAATTGCGATAAAGGCAGCGTTACGGATAACTGAGACAGAAGCGATACGAGTCATTCCGATAACCCCTGTATTTTCACCGTAGGTTGTATTTGCTGGTCCACCGAGGAAGGCAGAAACAGATGTTGCAATACCATCACCAAGAAGGGTACGGTGAAGACCTGGTTCTTTCAAGAATTGGCGTCCACAGATTTGACCTAGAACGGTGTGGTCTCCGATATGTTCAGAAATGGTTACGATTGCGATTGGTAGGATGGCAATTGTTTCAGGACCGAAGTATAGGTCGTATTGTTTGAAGGCACCACCTGTATTGAATGGTAGGTAGAAACCAGGGATTTCAAACCAGTTAGCTTCAAGAACAGGAGTGAAGTCAACCAATCCAAGTGCTAGGGCAAAGAGGTAACCACCGATAATGGCAAAAAGGAATGGGATGATTCGTAGGAAGCCTTTTCCTTTTGTATTGATAAAGGCAGCAATCAAGAAAGTAACAACGGCTACAAGAGCGTTTTTCCAGTTTCCGTCAGCTACAAGACCAGCGTTGGTAACAGCTGAACTAGCAAGTCCAAGACCGATAACAATGATCATAGGACCGATAATGATTGGAGGTAAGAGTTTGTCGATCCATTTTGTACCTGCAAAGCGAACACTTGCAGCAACAAGTACATAAACAAGACCAGTCAGGATAACCCCTGTCTGAGCAGCAGATACATCACCACCCATTTCTTTCATGGCAAGTGACATAGCTGTGATAAAGGCAAAAGAAGAACCCAGATAAACTGGAACTTTAAAGCCAGTAGAGATCATGTAAATGAGTGTTCCTACACCTGATGCAAAAAGGGCAACCGATACAGGCATTCCCAAGATCAAAGGTACCAAGATGGTTGCACCAAACATGGCGAATACGTGCTGGAAGCTAAGAAGAATTCCCTTTCCAGCTGAAGGACGTTGGTCAACGTCTAAAAGCAAATCAACAGTTGATTCCTGTTTCATATTAACCTCACTTTTGGGCATCAAAAAAGAGCCCATTATTTTATAGCAATAGGCTCCCAGAGTAAGACCTCTCTAAAACAAGACTCCTATATCAAGTTTTAAAGAGTTTTATATAGATCTGCGCCTTCGTCACCTCACGGGATGACATTAAAAACCTTTGCTTAGGATAGTATAGCAGAAAAAAATGATTTTGTAAATCATTTTTTCCTGAGCCTTGAAATGGGAAAGCGAGGTATGATTTTGTAAATCATTTTTTTCCGAGCCTTGAAATGAGAGAGCGAGGTATGATTTTGTAAATCATTTTTTCCCGAGCCTTGAAATGAGAAAGCGAGGTGTGAGTTTGCAGTTTTTTTAATCTTTCTAAAGCGGACGTTTGTTAGGCATCCCAGCCTTACGTGGATATTTGTTTGGAGTTTCCTTTTTCTTCTCAACAATAGTAATGTAGCGAGGGTCTCCGTTAGGAAGAGTGTAACTGAGGTTTTCTTCAACCTTACTAAAGAGAAGATTGAGGGCATTTTTAGCTTCAGTTAATTCCTCAGGTGCATTGCTAGCCTTGAGTGCAAGCAATTTTCCACCAACTTTTAAGTAGGGGATAGTCAACTCGGACAAGACCTGCATACGGGCAACAGCACGAGCTGTAACAATATCAAACTGAGCACGGAAGTTCTTATCTTGGGCCAAGTCTTCGGCACGTCCATGATAGAAGTGAACATTTTCTAAACCTAGTTCTTGGGCCAATAGATTCAGAAAGTTGATTCGTTTATTGAGAGAGTCAATAATGGTTACATCTAGATGAGGATAGAGGATCTTCATAGGAAGGCTAGGAAATCCTGCTCCAGCACCGATATCTAAGAGTTTAATAGGCTGGTTTTCAATCAATCCCTGTGTAATAGGAGCGATGGAATCATAGAAGTGTTTGAGATAGACTTCTTCTTTTTCTGTAATAGCAGTCAGGTTGATTTTTGCATTCCATTCAACCAAGAGTTCAAAATAACGCTCAAATTGAACTTTTTGCTGGTCAGAAAGATGGATATTTTGTTCAGCTAGCAGTTGATAAAATGTTTCTGGTTTCATAGTAGTTTCCTTCTTTAGTATCATCTTATTTTACCACAAAAAGATGGAAATTTGATATACTGGTACTAATCTAAAAGAAGAAAGGAATTATATGGTGACTTGGATTATTCTTGGAGTTCTTGCTCTTATTGTTATTTTCGTAATTGTTAGTTATAACGGTTTAGTTAAAAATCGTATGCAAACTAAGGAGGCATGGAGTCAGATTGATGTTCAGTTGAAACGTCGTAACGATCTCTTGCCAAACTTGATTGAGACCGTGAAGGGATATGCAAAGTATGAAGGTTCAACGCTTGAAAAAGTTACAGAACTTCGTAATCAAGTAGCCGCAGCAACTTCACCAGCAGAAGCTATGAAGGCTAGTGATGCTCTTACACGCCAGGTTTCAGGTATTTTTGCCGTTGCAGAAAATTATCCAGACCTTAAAGCGAGTGGCAACTTTGCACAATTGCAAGAAGAGCTGACCAATACTGAAAATAAAATTTCTTACTCTCGCCAACTCTACAATAGTGTTGTTAGCAACTATAATGTTAAATTGGAGACTTTCCCAAGTAATCTAATTGCAGGACTTTTTGGTTTTAAACTCGCTGATTTCCTTCAAACTCCTGAAGAGGAAAAGGCAGTACCTAAAGTCGATTTTAGTGGTTTCGGTGACTAGGATGTTGTATGATCAAATCGCGAGTAATAAGCGAAGAACTTGGATTTTACTACTAGTATTCTTTTTACTTTTGGCTTTGGTTGGATATGCAGTTGGTTACCTCTTTATGCGGTCTGGTCTTGGTGGCTTAGTTATCGCTCTGATTATCGGCTTTATCTATGCCTTGTCCATGATTTTTCAATCAACAGAGATAGTCATGAGCATGAATGGTGCGCGTGAGGTGAATGAGCAGACCGCACCAACTCTTTATCATGTTGTTGAAGATATGGCTATGGTGGCGCAAATTCCTATGCCACGTGTCTTTATCATCGATGATGCCAGCTTAAATGCCTTTGCAACAGGCTCAAATCCTCAAAATGCAGCTGTAGCCGCAACTTCAGGACTCTTAGCGGTTATGAATCGTGAAGAGTTAGAAGCGGTTATAGGCCATGAAGTCAGTCACATTCGTAACTATGATATTCGGATTTCTACTATTGCGGTTGCCCTTGCCAGTGCCATTACACTTTTATCAAGTATGGCTGGACGCATGATGTGGTGGGGTGGTGCAGGCCGTGGTCGTAGAAGTGATGACCGTGATAGTGGTGGACTTGAAATTATTATGCTAGTTGTTTCCCTCCTAGCACTTGTTTTGGCTCCCCTAGCAGCAACTTTGGTACAACTAGCCATCTCTCGTCAACGAGAATTTTTAGCAGATGCTTCCAGTGTAGAGTTGACTCGTAATCCTCAAGGGATGATTAATGCTCTACGTAAGTTGGACAATAGTAAACCCATGAGCCATCATGTAGATGATGCTAGCAGTGCACTTTACATCAACGATCCTCAAAAACGAGGTGGGTTACAAAAACTCTTTTATACCCATCCGCCAATCTCAGAACGGATTGAGCGTTTGAAACATATGTAAAAGAATCCAGAGCTTTTCCTCTGGATTTTTGAGATTTTCTACATTTATAAATCTTGTAAATCAACGACTTCCAAACCATGTTCTGTCAAACGATAGATATTCGTACAGACTTCTTTTAAGAAACGTCGATCATGCGAAACAGTAACCAGACCACCGGGATAATTGGCAAAGAGTTTTCTGATTTCTGGTTGAGAAGTTGGAGAAAAATTTCGTGTGGGTTCATCCAGAAGGAGAAAGTTTGGTTTTCGCAGAACTAAATTCAAAAGAAGGAGTTTACCTTGTTGACCACCAGATAAGGAGCGGATATGGTGATGCATCTCTGGATAGCTGAAGTTGAGACTAGCTAAGTGAGATTGGATTTTCTGTAATTCCTCTTTGTGTCCAGTTTGGCTAAGAAATTCTACTGGAGATAGATCCAAATTCAATGTTTCTTGGTAATCTTGTGGCATAAATCCAAGCGAAATCTCTCTTTTGTCGCTTAGTACTTGCTGCAACTTGGCTAACAGAGTGGATTTGCCAACGCCATTGGGACCGATAATGCCGATTTTTTCTTGACCACGGACAGTTAGTTGTAACTCCTGAGCCAAAACACGCTCACCAATGGACAAATTTTCCTTTTCCAGTCGAACCAAGACTTTTGAAGCAGCTAATGGCTCTATATCTGAAAAGAAGAGTTGGATTTGTTCCTCTTCAAGTGGCTTTTGGGTCATGGACTGAGCTGCTTTTTCGTAGCGTTTTTCTTGAGAGAGAACATTTTTCATCTTTTTAGCCAATAGGCGACCTGCAGTACTGTCTTTGGTAGCTCGAAGTGCATTTTCTACATTTTGCTTAACTCGGCGATGTTTTTCCATGGTTTTGTCATAGGCTCTCTGATCGTTAGCAGCTTGCTGGCTTTGTCTGGCAAAATTAGCCTTTCTCTGCTCGCTATAGCGATCATAGTCTAAATGCTCGACTAGCGTTTCGGCTTCTTTCCGATGCTTGACCAGTCGCAAGTGGACAATAGTATCTGTCGTTTGAGAGAGGAAGTCTTCATCATGGGAAATGAAAATAACAGTTTGCCTGGTCTTTTGAATCTGACCTTTTAGCCAATCAACCGTCTCAAGGTCTAGGTCATTTGAAGGTTCATCTAAAAATAGAATCTCAAAAGGTTTTGCTAACTCATGGATGAGCTGAATTTTCAAAGCTTCTCCCCCCGAGAGATTCCCAATTTCTTGGTTGCTAGCAAAACGGTCGCTATCAAAATGCAATTCCTCAGCCAAGCGATAGAGAATGCTGTAGTCCAAATCAGTAGATTCTAAAAAGAAGTAGTCCTGTAGAGATTTTTTCTTCAGTTCTTCAGGGAGATGTTGAGGAATGTAGGCCAGGGACTGAAGGTCAGACTGGATTTCTCCCCTGATAGTGAAATCAGCTAATCTTTCTCCCATTAAAGTTCGAAGTAAGGTTGATTTGCCATTTCCTTCTTCACCAATAATAGCGACCTTTTCTCCGTCTTGGATAGTCATATTTAAATCGGAAATAAGGTCTCGTAAATCTTTGTTTTGAGTGATAGTTAGATGGTTAATTTTTATCATATTAATGCCCTTTCTAGAATGTCTATATTGCATAACAAAAAGCTCTACTTTACCTAGTAGAGCCCAAAGTCTATGTCAAAAAAACTCTTTTAATACTCTTCGAAAATCAAATTCAAACCACGTCAGCGTCGCCTTACCGTACTCAAGTACAGCTTGCGGCTAGCTTCCTAGTTTGCTCTTTGATTTTCATTGAGTATAAAATGCCAGAAGAAAGAGCATAAAAGAGCACACAAAAAGAGACAAAAACAAGATCTACTAAATAAAGGTTCTATATTTGATAGACTTAGTTGTTCATGTCTCCCTTACCTCCGAAAATTATTATGTTTATTTTATACCTTTTGGAACACTTTGTCAAAAGAAATGTGAAATTCAAGTCTTTCTAGAAACCAAAAACAGGTCCATAGAGTGTCAAAACGTGTTTGACTTGATCGTAGTGAAACTTATCATAGTTTCGCCAAGCAGTGCGAGTTTGCTCATTCAGCTTAAGTGTGCCAAGTCCAATCAAGAGACTGGTACATTGGTAAAATTTCTCAAGATCAATTAAGATAGAGTTATCTAGTTTCTCTGTCTTTTTAAGTTGTCTGAGTAGCTCGTCAATATTTTGCTGCAAGCGCAGATCATCAGGCAATCCTTGTTTGCAAGTTTGGTAAGCTTTATTTAACTCGGAAATGAGTTGATAAGCTTCTAAGATTAGTTCTTTGTCTTCCATATGAGCGTCCTCCTTTGCTCATGTATTGATGTCTATAGTATAGCACCAAAAACAAAAAATGTCATAGTAAATATATCAAAAAATAGTGAAAAATATTTAAAATGTTTAGATACCTTGTTTGAACTTTTTTCATGGTATAATCAAGTGAGTAAATCTTTATGGAGGAAGTATGAAATTAAATATTCAAGAAATTCGTAAGCAGCCTGAAGGTTTGCACTTTGAGCAAACTTTAGACTTAGCAGCTGACTTGCGTGCCCGTAATCAAGAAATTATAGATGTAAAAGATATTGTTGCTGTAGGAAAAATTCAGTACGAAGACCTTATGTTTTTCCTAGATTATCAGTTGTCTTATACAATCGTCTTAGCCTCTAGCCGTAGCATGGAGCCGGTAGAATTGAATGAATCATATCCAGTGACGGAAGTCTTTATGGAAGGTGCTACTAATCAACTGGACCAAGAAGTTTTAGATGATGACTTGGTTTTACCAATTGAAAATGGGGAAATTGACCTGGCTGAAAGTGTCTCAGATAATATTTTGCTCAATATTCCTATCAAAGTCCTAACAGCTGAGGAAGAAGCTGGTCAGGGATTTGTTTCTGGAAATGACTGGCAAATCATGTCTGAGGAAGAGTATCAAGCCCAACAGGCAGTCAAAAAAGAAGAAAATAGTCCTTTTGCAGGTTTGCAAGGACTGTTTGACGGAGACGAATAGATGGTTTTATCCAAGAAACGTGCTCGTCATGTCATTGAGGAAATCATTGCTCTTTTTCCAGATGCAAAACCAAGTCTAGATTTTCGCAATCATTTTGAACTTCTGGTTGCTGTTATGTTGTCTGCTCAGACGACAGATGCGGCAGTCAACAAGGCTACTCCTGGCCTTTTTGCAGCTTTTCCAACCCCACAAACCATGGCAGATGCAAGTGAGAGTGAGATTGCTTCGTATATTTCTCGCCTAGGCCTTTATCGCAATAAGGCTAAATTCCTCAAAAAATGTGCCCAACAACTACTGGATGATTTTGACGGTCAAGTCCCTCAGACTAGGGAAGAATTAGAGAGTTTGGCAGGAGTTGGCCGAAAAACAGCTAACGTAGTTTTGAGCGTGGGATTCGGTATTCCAGCTTTTGCGGTAGATACTCATGTTGAGCGTATCTGTAAACACCACGATATCGTTAAAAAATCAGCTACACCCCTTGAGGTCGAAAAACGTGTCATGGATGTCTTGCCACCAGAAGAATGGTTGGCAGCCCATCAGGCTATGATTTACTTTGGTCGTGCTATCTGTCATCCCAAAAATCCAGAATGCGATCACTATCCACAGTTATACGATTTTAGTTCATTATAAGGCTTAGCATTGAATGTTTTTACTTGCTTTGAACTAGGCTTTGTGATATAGTAAGGACAATAAAATATTCCTTTAAACCTGTCCCGTGAGGCAGGCAAGGAGCTCGATTAAGTAGAAGGGTAAGTCTATACTGTTTGCAGTATGGCTCGCTTAGTTATACATTCTCAAGTCTCCTTGAAAAAGGAGACTTTTCTTTTTGGAGGTTTGTCATGAAGACAAAAGAAGTTGTAGACGAATTGACCGTCAAACGAGCGATTACTCGGATCACCTACGAGATTATCGAGCGAAATAAAGATTTAAACAAGATTGTATTGGCTGGGATAAAAACACGTGGTGTCTTTATTGCTCACCGTATCCAAGAGCGTTTGGAACAATTGGAAAATATCTCTGTTCCCGTTGTAGAATTAGACACAAAACCTTTCCGCGATGATGTCAAAAGTGGTGAAGATACTTCATTGATTTCTGTCGATGTGACAGACCGCGAAGTCATTTTGGTGGATGATGTACTTTATACAGGTCGTACAATCCGTGCTGCTATCGATAACATTGTCGGACATGGTCGCCCAGCGCGCGTGAGTCTTGCGGTACTGGTTGACCGTGGGCATAGAGAATTGCCAATTCGTCCAGACTATGTTGGGAAAAATATTCCAACTAGTCGTTCTGAAGAAATCATCGTTGAGATGACAGAACTTGATGGTCAAGATAGAGTTTTGATTACTGAAGAAGCTTAATAGCTAAAGGAGTAGCCATGTCAGAAAATCAACAAGCATTGAAACATGTGGTATCCATGGAAGATCTCACTGTGGACCAGGTTATGAAATTGATTAAACGAGGAATTGAGTTTAAAAATGGAGCAAAAGCGTCTTATGAGGACCAACACATCGTCTCTAATCTCTTCTTTGAGAGTTCGACTCGTACCCATAAATCTTTTGAAGTAGCAGAGATTAAACTGGGCCTTCAGCTACTGGACTTCGATGTGAAAACAAGTTCAGTCAACAAGGGTGAAACACTCTACGATACAATTTTGACCTTGTCAGCCTTGGGAGTAGATGCCTGTGTCATCAGACATCCCGAGGTAGATTACTACAGAGAGTTGATTGATAGTCCGACGATTACGACTTCGATTATCAATGGTGGGGATGGTTCGGGTCAACATCCTAGCCAGAGCTTGCTTGATTTAATGACGATTTATGAAGAATTTGGACACTTCGAAGGACTCAAGGTAGCCATTGCTGGTGACCTTGACCATTCGCGTGTGGCTAAATCCAATATGCAAATCTTAAAACGCTTAGGAGCAGAACTCTACTTTGCTGGACCTGAGGAATGGAGAAGTCAAGAGTTTGCAGACTATGGACAGTTTGTAAGCATTGATGAAATCATTGACCAAGTTGATGTGATGATGTTTCTCCGTGTTCAACATGAGCGTCATGAAAGTGGAACAGTCTTTTCAAAAGAGGGCTATCATGCACAGCATGGTTTGACTCAAGAACGTTATGAACGCTTGAAAGACAAAGCTATTCTGATGCATCCTGCTCCTGTAAATCGCGATGTTGAAATTGCTGATCACTTGGTCGAAGCACCAAAATCACGTATTGTTCAACAAATGACCAATGGTGTCTTTGTCAGAATGGCAATTTTAGAATCTGTATTGACTTACAGAAACGCAAAATAAGACACAAAACGTTAAAAGATGCCTGAGAGCATCCACGAGAGGTGAATTTATGACTAAACGACTTCTAGTTTTAGAAGATGGAACAATTTTTGAAGGAAAAGCCTTTGGGGCTGATATTGATGTAACTGGTGAAATCGTCTTTAATACTGGGATGACCGGTTATCAAGAATCCATTACGGATCAGTCTTATAATGGGCAAATTCTAACTTTTACCTATCCCTTGGTTGGAAATTATGGGATTAACCGTGATGACTACGAGTCTATCAGTCCAACCTGTAAAGGTGTAGTAGTATTTGAAGAAGCTCGTAGAGCCAGCAACTGGCGAAACCAGATGACACTGGATGAATTTTTGAAGTCTAAGAAGATCCCTGGTATTTCAGGTATTGATACACGTGCTTTGACAAAAATCATTCGCAAACATGGAACTATGAGAGCGACTCTGACACATGTTGGAGATAGTATCGATCACATCACAGATCAGCTTCAAGCAACTGTTCTACCAATTGATAATATCAAACAGGTTTCTACAAAAACTGCTTACCCAGCTCCAGGAGTAGGTTTAAGTGTGGTACTTGTAGACTTTGGTCTCAAGCATTCAATCTTAAGAGAGTTGTCTAAGAGAGAGTGTAATGTAACGGTCGTTCCTTATACTACAACAGCAGAGGAAATCCTTCACTTGAATCCAGACGGAGTTATGTTGTCAAATGGACCGGGAAATCCAGAAGATGTACCAGAAGCACTCGATATGATTCGTGGTATTCTCGGGAAAATTCCAATCTTTGGTATTTGTATGGGGCACCAGCTCTTTGCAATGGCAAATGGTGCCAAGACCTATAAGATGAAATTTGGTCACCGTGGATTTAACCACGCTGTACGTGAAATTGCAACAGGGCGCGTGGACTTTACTAGTCAAAACCATGGATATGCAGTGAGTCGTGAAGATTTTCCAGACCATTTGATGATTACTCATGAAGAAATCAATGACAAGTCAGTTGAAGGTGTACGTCACAGATACCAACCAGGTTTCTCTGTGCAATTCCACCCAGATGCTGCACCAGGTCCGCACGATGCAAGTTATCTATTTGACGAGTTCATCGAGATGATGGAAGCTTTCAAACAAGCAAACTAAAGACGAGTGTGAAATCGTCGGAGAATTTATGTAACTGAACACGGACGGAAAGCTCGGAATTTAGAGACCCCAACTCGGATTGTCAATCCTTCCTTGGTTTCCTAACATTCCATCGCTTTCTATTCGTCGTTTGTATCTTATTTAATAGCAACCTGAGAGTTGCTGAATAGAAAGGCAGGTCGTTTCTTTTAGTCGCTATTAGGCGAACTAAAAACTTCCTGCACTAGATTTTTTACCGAAAAGTATCGTTTCGTTAAAAAATCGTCGGAGAATTTATTTAATGTCGCCCTGTGAGGCGACGAATAGAAAGGAGAAGGGTGGTCCGTATTTGCTAAACTGAATACGGGCTACGGACGTTGCTAAAAAGATAGTTATTCCTAGAACTGACAGTTCTTCGTCATAACTCCTATTTTAGCTTTGTCCACTTGACGCCCTTAATGTCTTATAAATGCCTAAACGTACTGATATTCAAAAAATTATGGTGATTGGTTCTGGTCCGATTATTATTGGTCAGGCTGCTGAGTTTGACTATGCTGGGACTCAGGCTTGCTTGTCTTTGAAAGAGGAAGGGTATGAGGTTGTCTTAGTAAACTCAAACCCTGCAACTATCATGACTGATAAGGAAATTGCAGACAAGGTTTACATTGAGCCAATCACACTTGAGTTTGTGACTCGTATTCTCCGTAAAGAACGTCCAGATGCCTTGCTTCCAACACTTGGTGGGCAAACAGGGCTTAACATGGCCATGGAATTGTCTAAAAATGGCATTCTTGATGAATTGGGAGTAGAACTTCTAGGTACCAAATTGTCTGCCATCGACCAAGCTGAAGACCGCGATCTCTTTAAACAATTGATGGAAGAATTGAATCAACCGATTCCAGAATCTGAAATTGTTAACACTGTGGAAGAAGCCGTTGCCTTTGCAGCGACAATTGGCTACCCAGTGATCGTCCGTCCAGCCTTTACCCTAGGTGGTACTGGTGGTGGTATGTGTGCCAACGAGGAAGAATTGCGTGAAATCGCTGAAAATGGGTTGAAGCTATCACCTGTTACTCAATGTTTGATTGAGCGTTCGATTGCTGGTTTTAAGGAAATCGAATACGAAGTCATGCGTGACTCGGCTGACAATGCCCTTGTTGTATGTAACATGGAAAACTTTGACCCAGTCGGGATTCATACAGGGGATTCCATCGTATTTGCCCCAGCGCAAACCATGTCAGATTATGAAAATCAAATGCTTCGTGATGCCAGCTTGAGCATTATTCGTGCCCTCAAGATTGAAGGTGGATGTAATGTTCAGCTAGCACTTGATCCACATAGCTTTAAGTACTATGTCATCGAAGTAAATCCTCGTGTATCTCGTTCTTCAGCTCTTGCCTCTAAGGCAACAGGTTACCCAATCGCCAAATTGGCTGCCAAGATTGCGGTAGGGTTGACCTTGGATGAAGTTATTAACCCAGTTACAGGTTCAACTTATGCAATGTTTGAGCCAGCCCTTGACTACGTAGTTGCCAAAATTCCGCGCTTCCCATTTGACAAGTTTGAAAAGGGTGAACGCCGTCTTGGTACTCAGATGAAGGCAACTGGAGAAGTTATGGCCATTGGTCGTAACATCGAGGAGTCACTTCTGAAAGCTTGTCGCTCACTTGAAATTGGGGTTCACCACAATGAAATGCCTGAACTTGCAGATGTTTCAGATGATGCCTTGATTGAAAAGGTTGTTAAGGCTCAAGATGACCGTCTCTTTTACGTATCAGAAGCTATTCGTCGTGGTTATACACCAGAGGAAATCGCTGAGCTTACAAAAATCGATATCTTTTATCTGGATAAACTCTTGCATATCTTTGAAATTGAGCAAGAATTGGGCGCACATCCACAAGATGTAGCAGTCCTAAAAACAGCAAAATTGAATGGTTTCTCAGATCGTAAAATCGCTGAACTCTGGAATACTACAGCTGATCAAGTTCGCCAACTTCGTTTAGAAAACAAGATTGTCCCAGATTACAAGATGGTTGATACTTGTGCGGCAGAATTTGAATCAGAAACTCCATATTTCTATTCAACTTATGGTTGGGAAAATGAATCCATCAAGTCTAAAAAGGAATCTGTACTAGTCCTAGGTTCAGGTCCAATCCGTATTGGTCAAGGGGTTGAGTTTGACTACGCAACAGTTCACTCTGTTAAGGCGATTCAAGCTGCTGGCTACGAAGCCATCATCATGAACTCAAACCCAGAGACCGTTTCAACCGACTTCTCTGTATCGGATAAACTTTACTTTGAGCCATTGACATTTGAAGATGTCATGAATGTTATCGACTTAGAGCAACCAAAAGGTGTTATCGTTCAATTTGGTGGACAAACAGCTATCAACCTTGCTGAACCATTGGCAAAAGCTGGTGTAACTATCCTTGGTACGCAGGTTGCTGACCTAGACCGTGCCGAAGACCGTGACCTCTTTGAGCAAGCCCTCAAAGACTTGGATATTCCACAACCTCCTGGACAGACTGCAACAAACGAAGAAGAAGCAGTGCTTGCAGCTCGTAAGATTGGTTTCCCAGTCCTCGTTCGTCCTTCTTATGTCTTGGGTGGACGTGCCATGGAAATTGTAGAAAACGAAGAAGACCTTCGTTCTTACATGCGTACAGCCGTTAAAGCAAGTCCAGACCATCCAGTTCTTGTCGACTCTTATATCGTTGGACAAGAATGTGAAGTTGATGCCATCTCAGACGGACGAAATGTCCTCATCCCAGGTATTATGGAACATATCGAACGTGCTGGTGTCCACTCAGGTGACTCCATGGCTGTTTATCCTCCACAAACCTTGTCTCAAAAGGTTCAAGAAACGATCGCAGATTACACTAAACGTCTTGCAATCGGCCTTAACTGTCTCGGTATGATGAACATTCAGTTTGTCATCAAAGATGAAAAAGTCTACGTTATTGAAGTCAATCCACGTGCCAGCCGTACAGTTCCATTCCTATCAAAAGTAACCAATATCCCGATGGCTCAGGTTGCAACTAAGTTGATTCTTGGTCAAAGTCTTGAAGAACTTGGTTACCAAGATGGACTTTACCCAGAAAGCAGTCGTGTTCATATCAAGGCGCCTGTCTTCTCCTTCACTAAGCTCGCGAAAGTAGACAGCTTGCTCGGTCCTGAAATGAAGTCAACAGGGGAAGTTATGGGTTCTGATACGACTCTAGAAAAAGCGCTCTACAAGGCTTTTGAAGCTTCATACCTTCACTTGCCAACCTTTGGGAATGTTGTCTTTACTATCGCTGACGATGCCAAGGAAGAAGCTTTGGATTTGGCTCGTCGTTTCCAAAATATTGGCTACGGAATCCTTGCAACTCAGGGAACAGTAGCTTTCTTTGCAAATCATGGCTTGAAGGCTCAACTCGTTGGTAAGATCGGTGATGATGAACACGATATCCCAAGCTATGTTCGTAAAGGGAAAATTCAAGCCATTATCAACACGGTTGGTACCAAGCGAACTGCTGATGAAGATGGTGAACAAATCCGCCGTTCAGCTATTGAACACGGAGTTCCTCTCTTTACAGCTTTGGATACAGCGGACGCTATGCTTAAGGTACTTGAGAGCCGTAGCTTCGTTACAGAAGCAATTTAGTTTCTTGGTAAATGATCTAATACTCTTCGAAAATCAAATTCAAACTGCGTCAACGTCGCCTTGCCTTACTCAAGTACAGCCTGCGGCTAGTTTCCTAGTTTGCTCTTTGATTTTCATTGAGTATAAGTAGCTTTTTGTCCAGCGTCTTAAGGCGCTGGTTTTTACTCTTTTATAGAGAAATCGAGTTAGAAATAATAGTTACAGTTCACTATTAAATGTCAAAGTTTATCAATAGATTTATCATTATCGTTAATGAGTAGACTTATTCTGACTTTCCCTAAAATTTTGTTGAATTTTCTTAAGTTTTTATCATATTTTTTATAATTAAGGTGCCTTAAGAAAAATAATGAAAAAACTAAATGTTTTTCATATAGTTTTCATTTTTTGTGTTATAATTAAGGTGCCTTAAGAAAAATATTAAGGTGCCTTAAGAAAAATAATGAAAAAACTAAATGTTTTTCATATAGTTTTCATTGTTTTAATAGTTTAAAGTCAATCTTATTTTTCTCTAATAGAAAATAATGAAAAAGTAGGTTTAGAAAGAGGTAAGTATCTATGTCTTCTCATAAAAAAGTGTCACTCTCTGAGATTAATCAATCTATCGATACTCCAAATAACAATCATTTCTGGCAAAATTTAAAGGCCTTTTTAGGTCCGGGTGCTCTTGTCGCAGTTGGTTATATGGATCCAGGAAACTGGATTACCAGTGTAGTCGGTGGTGCTTCCTATAAGTATAGTCTCTTGTTTGTTATCTTGATTTCATCTCTCATTGCCATGCAACTTCAGCAGATGGCAGGAAAGCTTGGTATTGTAACCCAGATGGACCTGGCTCAAGCAACGGCTCATCATTCACCTAAATGGCTTCGTTATAGTCTATGGGTGATTTTAGAATTAGCCTTGATGGCGACAGATCTGGCAGAAGTTCTAGGTTCAGCGATTGCTCTCAATCTTCTCTTTAAGATTCCGATTATGATAGCCATCCTTTTGACGGTTTTAGATGTCTTTCTCTTATTGCTCCTGATGAAGTTTGGCTTTAAGAAGATAGAAGCTATCGTGACCACGCTAATTTTAACGATCTTAGCAATCTTTACTTACCTAGTAGCTTTGTCACATCCAAGCTTTCAAGGAATCGTTGAAGGTTATCTGCCAAATGCAACCTTATTTGAGAGTCCTTTGCCTGGGCATGAAAGTCAATTAACCTTGGCGTTAGGGATCGTGGGTGCGACAGTGATGCCCCACAACCTTTATTTGCATTCTTCCTTGTCTCAGACTCGGAAAATCAATCACAAGGACAAGAATGATGTTCGAAAAGCCGTGCGCTTTATGACCTGGGATTCTAATCTCCAGTTATCCTTGGCCTTTGTGGTTAACTCCCTTCTTTTAATCTTAGGGGCGGCCCTCTTTTTCGGACATGCATCTGAGATTTCTGCCTTTTCTCAAATGTATAACGCCCTGCAGGATTCTACCATTGCGGGAGCTATAGCTAGCTCAACCTTATCAACCTTGTTTGCCTTGGCTTTATTAGCCAGTGGTCAAAATTCGACAATTACGGGTACCTTGACTGGACAAATCGTTATGGAAGGTTTCTTGCATATGCGATTGCCTCAGTGGTTCATTCGTTTGGCGACTCGTCTCTTTGCCTTACTGCCTGTTATGATAGTAGCGGTTCTGTTTGGTCATCAAGAAAAAACCTTGGATCAGTTATTGGTTTATTCACAAGTCTTTCTTTCTATCGCTCTTCCATTTTCAATCTTCCCTTTGATTTATCTAACTTCTAAGAAATCACTGATGGGAGAATTTACCAATGCCAAGTGGAATACTATCCTTGGTTATATTGTTTCCATTATCTTAACTGTTCTCAATGTGAAACTGCTGTTTGATATTTTTTAAGAGCATCTGAGATGAAGTAGGAAAAATCACCCTAGAGTTGAATTCACTGGATTTCAAAAAGTTAGATAAAGAATATACAAAAGGGATTTCGTCCTGTGCTGTACAGGGTGAAGTCTTTTTTTAAATGTTAAAAATTGTGATTTTATGATAATATAGGTAGAGAATTTGTATTTGTCAGTAATTTTATATCTTAGGAAATTTTTCATTTTCCTCACTGTTTTTACAAAATAATAAGGCAAATTTATTGATATAAAATATAAACTAAAATTTGAATTGGTTTCATAGTATTCTTCTCTTAAAGTATGGGAGTATTTTACAGGAATATTAAAGTTATTTATTTTCTCATGAAATGTAAAAATAGTCTACATTTTTACCAATCAAGACATTATAAAAACCATTTAAGATTTTTATAATTTAATTTCCATAATTCTGATAAGATTAAACTTATAGAAGGAGGCTAAATATGAAAGACTATATTTTATATCAAGATAGAGCTATCGTAAAGGTACCACTCTCTAAAATTTATTATGTTACAACTCACCCAACAAAAGCTCATGCTGTTCTTTTTGTAACAGCCGAAGGGAATTTTGAAGCTTCAACCTCACTATCTAAAATTGAAGCAGAAAGTACAGAAGAACTTATTAGATGCCATAGAAAGTTTCTTGTGAATAAAGATAAAATAGCAGGATTTAATCATGAGACAAGAACAATTATGTTTTTGGATGATAGAGTATCAGACATCGCTTGTTCTAGAAGACACTTTACAATATTAAAAAATCAGTGGAAAAATATATAGGAGTGAAGTAGTGAATATTTTTATACTAGAAGATAATTTTTTACAACAGACTAGAATTGAAAATATTGTCAAAAAAATTTTGGTGGATAATAAGGTTGAGTATAGGCATTTTGAGGTTTATGGAAAACCTCAACAGCTTTTAGAGGACATTTCAGAGAGAGGAAATCATCAATTATTTTTACTTGATATTGAAATAAAAGATGATGACAAAAGAGGATTAGACGTTGCTAGAGAAATTAGAAAACTTGATTCTCAAGCAGTGATTGCTTTTGTAACATCACATTCTGAGTTTATGCCTGTATCTTTTGAATACCTAGTATCAGCTATTGATTTCATTGATAAAGAATTACCTGAACCATTATTTATCAAACGAATTGAAAATGTTATTTCAAGTGTTAGCGATAATCAAAGAAGAACAGTATCTGAGGACTCTTTTATATTTACAGGATCCAAAGCTCAAATTCAAGTCCCTTTTAAAGATTTATTGTATATTGAAACATCAACAATTGCTCATAAGTTGACTCTCTATTCCAAACGAGACATAGTTGAATTTTATGGACAATTGTCAGATATTCTTAAACAGGAACCTCGTTTATTTCAATGTCATAGATCATTTATCGTAAATCCTTATAATATATCTTTAATTGATAAAGAAAATCGGGTAGTTCATTTTCAGAACGGATCTTCCTGTATTGTCTCTAGGTTAAAAATACGTTCACTCATGAAAGCTGTCGAAAGACTTCATGACTAAGGAGATTTAGATGATATTTTTTCTAAATATTATAAGTGTTTTTCTATTGTTATGTATCCATACTAAGGTTGTAGGTGAGAGATTAAATCTGAAAAAAGTAGTAATGTCCATTATTCTGTTCCATCTTTTAACATTACTATTTATTGTTTTATTTAAATCAACTAGATTTTACTTTCTTGGGTCATTATTGATTTATCCTACCTTTTTTATCCTATATACTTTGTCTATTGGTAAATTAAGAAGTAAGGTCTCTTTATTACTTTTTTACTCATTATTTCCACTCGGATTTTGGGATGTCATCAGAAATTTTTTAGGTTACTTTATAATTTCTAAGATTCCAATATTATATAGACTATATGAAACTAATCTAGGAACAATGATTTTCTCTTTATTAGCTGAAATTATTGTGTTTTTTCTTATTAGTCTCTTTCGATATAATTTTAGTCATTTAAAAATAAAGAACTTGGATAGAAAGACAAAATTTATTTTAATTACTGCGGATACTTTAATGCTAGCTTATTTTATCTTACCACCTTATATAAACTACAGTGATAAAGTAAGTTGGGATAGAATGTTGAATTATAAAGAATTATTGACAGCAGTTTACTTTTTATTGTTTATTTGTTTTGTTAATCTATTGGATAGAAAATTACTTCAAGAATTACAGGATAAAATCGTTTTACAAAAAGAAATTCAACTGCAAAATCTTAGTAATTATAGTCAACAAGTTGAGGGGCTGTATCAAGAAATTAGAAGCTTTAGACATGATTATGCTAATATTTTGTCAAGCTTAAAAATAGGTATCGATCAAAAAGATATTAATCTGGTTTCTCAAGTCTATGATGGTGTTTTGAAAAATTCTGGTGAAAAATTAAAAGGTAAGCGTTTTGATGTGGCACATCTAAGAAATATCAAGGATTTGGCGCTGAAGAGTTTATTATTATCTAAGTTATCGGAGGCCCAAAACTTATCTGTTCCAGTTTCTCTGGAGATTAGTGAACAGTTCTCTATAAAAAATATGGAACAAATTGACTTCTTAACAATTACTTCTATCTTGTTAGATAATGCTATAGAGTCCGCAGCAGAAGGAGGAATAGCAGTTTGTTTTCTTGAGGATACAGAATGGAATAAATTAGTCATGATTGTTAAAAATTCTACTTTAGAAAGAGAGATAGAATTGAGAGATATATTCAAGCGTGACAATTCTTCAAAAGGAGTAGGTCGGGGTATAGGTTTGGCCAATGTTCGGAGAATTTTAAAATCTTATCCAAATGTATGTTTGAAAACTACAAGTAAAAATCATGTCTTTACTCAGATTTTGGAAATAGAACTTTAAATGAGCGACCACTCTTAGGATATTCTATTGAATATTTTAAGGAGTGCCTCAAGTTTACTTGATTTGCGCTGTAGGGTGCTGTCGTAGGTGGCTATTTAGCTTCTGAATTGAGACCACCAAAATAGTTTAAAAAAGAAGAGGTTTTACTATGTCAAATGAAACTATGATTCAACTTATACTCATTGCAATTTGCTGTGTATACATTATTTTTAATACTAAGTCTGATAAAAATCCAAAGAGAGGATATCGTACAGCTTTGTACCTTTTCGTTATGGCTGGTATTATATCCTATATTATGAAATATCTAAATTGGTTAGATTTTTTCTTACTAATAACTCCGATAATGTGTCTATTTAAATTTGAAGATAAGTGGAGTTAGCAACATTTGACTCTTCATTAGGCTATCAGCTCTTTTGATATTAATGTATTTTAAAAAGTTTTGAGCATGTTACATAGAGGCTGGGCAAAATCCTACTTCTAACTATCAAAAAACGAGTATTCCGTAGTTGGAGATACTCGTTTTCTTATGTCATGGTTTATAATTAAAATAAAATGAATGGTTACAAATCATGAAAAAATACGTTTCGTGATGAAAATCGTACATTTAAAGACTTAGTGGTAAAAATCTCTTTTGTTCTGCTATACTGAACTTGTCAAGGTTACAATCTGACAAAAAATATCTATTATATAGGAGTTATTATTCCATAATGAAAAAACAAGAGATATTAAATCTTATTGATAACTTATTATTGTCTGATGAAGTTTCTCATGATGTTCAATTAAAAAAAATATTTTTGAATGGACAAACCTCAATAAAAAATGATGAATTTGGAGCTATAGGTAGATTAAGTAATGACTTGTCTATTTATTTGATGACTCATCAATATCTGGCGCCGAAAAATGTGATAGAATTTGCTAGCTTAACTGCAAAGATACCTCATCAAGAGAGAGGTAAAGGAGCTTTCTTAAATATGCTCGCTATAACATTTTCTAATTTAAAGTAAGTTGGAGAATTTATCTATCATGTCAACTTGAAGATAGCTTTTTAATATCGAGGATATTAAAAAGCTATCTCATAATGTAAAACTTACATTTAAAGATTTTGAGGAAATTAATCTTTTGCTATACTTATATTAAATTCATCAAGGTTATAATCTGACAAAAATAATAAAAATTAATATGGAGGTATTCCTCATGGAAACAAAGACACCGATTCAATTTGATGTTTTGGATACCGAAATGCTGGCTAGCATTGAGGGAGGAACAGTTAGTGCAGGGGAAGTTGCTCAGGCGACAGGAATTTGCACATTAGCAGGAGCAATGATTGGTAGTTTGGTTGCATCAGGAGCTGGAACTTGGGCTGGAGGTATTTTAGGAGCACAATATTGCACAGGTATATGGGCTATCGCTAAATCTTTATAGAAAAGGGGTTAGTTAATGGAAAGTGGGAAATTTAGGCTAATTTTAGCTCTTTTTACGTCTTTTTTTATAATAGGTGCGCTTGGAATAGTTCTAAATGTTACAATAAGCGAAGTTTTAGTTCTTTCTGTAGGTAGTGTGTTTTTTGAGTTGCTGATTCACTTATTAACGCATAATAAGAAGAGAGGAAACATTAGTTCTGAACTATGCTTTAATCGATACAAGCAATTTATTAAAAAGATTTCAACACCTACTTTTTTTCTGTTACTATTATCAATTATTTTTGTTGTTATAAATGGCTATAAGTCGTTTTCTGTATTATTTTATGCTCATATATTTGTAGTATTATTCACAGTAGGATACATTATTTGCTCGAATAATATCGAATTACATATTTTAAAGAAGGAATGAGGTTACGTATGAACAAATTAAATATGCATTTTATAATAATAAATTATTTTGAGACATAGTAGTAAAGTGATTGAGCTATAGATATGATGAGGATGGAAATATGGAGATTGTAATAATGAATATAGTTAATCATCTCTTGCTAAAGATTGAATGGATAGTAAGTAATATCTTTATAAAAATGAGCATACTTTGGATGCTTATTTGGTTTTTATACTATTTAAAGAGTGATTTAGCAATGTATTTCTTGTTTTTTGGAAACGGCTTTTTATTATTGCTAATAATTTTTCGATTTTCACTGTATCAAATTAAACTAGTAATGCAGAATGATATTAAGTAATTGTGTCTAGATCATATTTTGGGGAACCATATTATAATCATTCTGGACGTTTTCAAGATCTTTTGGGATTTGTATAATAGAACTTGGTGAAGCTATTATAGGCTTTTGAATAGGAACTGAATTTTTTCTACGAAATAGAAAGTTGAGGTACAAATGAAGCATCGTTTGATAATTGCAATTAGTTTTATAATGACGGTTTTAGTCCTAAACATTTTATTAGAATCAAATACTATTATTCATAAATTTATTGCTATATTAGGTCTGACTATGTATTATAGAGGTGTTTTTAGAGAGTATAAAAATTTTAAAAATAATTCAGATTTTTAAATTTTATATTAAGTCATGTAATTTGTGTGTTATTCATGATATTGTAGGAGACATTCCATATAGGATTGTAATTATCATTTGAATGTTTTCAGATAATATTATTTGTAGGAATGATTATCTATATACGAAATCGAATTGGAACTCTCGGAATTTCAAAATGAATATAGAATCTGTAGTAAAATGTGTTGTATCAGAAATGGCTGTGATAATAGCAGTATGTTATAGTAATGAAGGAGTATCGAAATGAATCAACAATTTAGAAATCAATGTTTAGATGCAATTGTAGAATTTGAAACTAGCTTTAAAGAAATGAACTTACCTCAACAACAATATTTCCAAGCTTATAGTCTAGTTAGTAAAATAGTATCCGAAATGAAATTAGATGGTGTTGCATTTGCTCAATCTTTCAGATATTTTTATGAATTCTTTAGTCGCGAATTATTTCCAGGGGGAATTGTTTTATCTGAACAAGCTCGTAAAGATTTTAGTAGAGTATCAGACTTGGCAAATTCTGCGGAACTATTAAGAACAATCCATAGTCCTATTAAAATATTTTGGTAAATAGAGAATGTATTATAATGACATGAATTGCAGCTTGATTTTAAATTAGCTATTTACTAAACGTTTCAAAGTTAGATGATGATCATAAAAAACGCATAATATCAAGTGTTCACAAACATTGATACTATGCGTTTTTTAATGCAGAGATTTACTGGATTATTTTCTTGTGGTGAGTTTTAGTCAAGTATCTTTTTCAATCCTAATCTTAAATAAAAAATCTATTATAAAAAGCTGCATGAAGATGCAACCACACTATAGCAACGGAAGACATGGGATTCGAACCCACGCACGCTTTCACACGCCTACCGCGTTTCCAACACGGCCTCTTAAGCCTCTTGAGTAATCTTCCAATACTTACTAAAATAGTTTATCATAAAGGGAATTATCTTGCAAATAAAATTCAAACAATTGGCAAAATGATAGAAAATGGAAGAAAGTGACAAAAAATGCTTGACTTCGATTTTTTTTGTGATAGAATAATTACTGTAATCGTTAACAGGAGGTGAGTAAGTGCTAAAAACCGAGAGAAAAAAATTGATTTTAGAGGAGCTGGGCAAACATAAAGTCGTTTCTCTAGAGAAATTAGTAGGTTTGTTAGACACGTCAGAATCAACGGTTAGACGAGATTTAGATGAATTGGAATCGGAAAATAAACTTCGCCGAGTTCATGGAGGAGCAGAGTTGCCTCACTCCTTGCAAGAAGAAGAAACCATTCAAGAGAAATCTGTCAAAAACCTTCAAGAGAAAAAATTGATTGCGCAAAAGGCAGCTTCCCTCATCAAAGAAAAAGATGTTATCTTTGTGGATGCAGGAAGTACAACAGCCTTTCTCATTAAGGAATTGGAGCGAAAAGACATTACTGTTGTGACTAACTCCATTCACCATGCAGTACAATTAGTGGATAAGCAAATCCCAACGGTGATTATCGGTGGTGGTGTTAAAATGACAACAGATGCCAGTATCGGAGGAGTAGCGCTTAACCAGATTAATCAACTGCACTTTGATCGTGCCTTTATCGGAATGAACGGGGTAGATGAAGGTTATTATACAACTCCGGATATGGAAGAAGGAGCGGTTAAGCGAGCTATCTTAGAAAATGCCAAACAAACCTATGTCTTGGCAGATTCATCTAAGATTGGCCAGTCTAGTTTTGCTAAGGTTGCCCCTCTAAAACGAGCTATAGTCATTACTAGCAAGGGTCATGAGCTCTTGCCAGCTATCAAAGAAAAAACGGAGGTAATAGAAGTATGATTTATACAGTCACGCTCAATCCATCTATTGACTACATTGTCCGTTTGGATAAAGTAGAAGTTGGTAGTGTTAATCGTATGGATAGTGATGATAAGTTTGCTGGTGGTAAGGGAATTAATGTCAGTCGCGTCTTGAAACGTCTAGACATTCCAAATACAGCGACTGGATTTATCGGAGGCTTTACAGGTAAATTTATCACAGATACTTTAGCTGAGGAACAAATTGAAACGCGATTTGTGCAAGTTGAAGAAGATACGCGTATCAACGTTAAAATCAAAGCAGACCAAGAAACCGAAATCAATGGGACTGGTCCTACTGTTGAAGCAGAGCAACTGGAGGAGTTGAAAGCTATCCTTTCAAGTCTAACAGCAGAGGATACAGTTGTATTTGCGGGATCGAGTGCTAAAAACTTAGGCAATGTTATCTATAAGGATTTGATTGCCTTGACCCGTCAGACGGGCGCACAAGTTGTGTGTGATTTTGAAGGTCAGACTTTGATTGATAGTTTGGATTATCAACCACTTTTGGTCAAACCAAATAATCATGAACTTGGAGCTATCTTTGGAGTGAAGCTCGAAAGCTTAGATGAGATTGAAAAATACGCTCGAGAGTTGCTGGCTAAAGGTGCACAAAATGTTATCATCTCTATGGCTGGTGATGGTGCCCTTCTGGTAACATCCGAGGGAGCCTACTTTGCTAAGCCAATCAAGGGAACAGTGAAAAACTCAGTGGGAGCTGGTGACTCAATGGTTGCTGGATTTACTGGTGAGTTTGTAAAATCAAAAGACGCAGTAGAAGCCTTCAAATGGGGTGTGGCTTGTGGAACAGCAACTACCTTCTCTGATGACTTGGCTACTGCAGCATTTATTAAAGAAACTTATGAAAAAGTTGAGGTAGAAAAAAGATGAAAATTCAGGATTTACTGAGAAAAGATGTGATGTTGCTTGATTTGCAAGCAACTGAAAAAGTAGCAGCTATCGAAGAAATGATTCATAGCTTGGTAGAGCACGGATATGTGACAGATTTCGAAACCTTCAAAGAAGGAATCTTGGCGCGTGAAGCTTTGACTTCTACAGGTTTGGGTGATGGTATCGCAATGCCTCACAGCAAGAACGCTGCAGTTAAAGAAGCAACAGTTCTCTTTGCTAAGTCAAACAAGGGAGTTGACTACGAAAGTTTAGATGGAAAACCAACTGACCTTTTCTTTATGATTGCTGCTCCAGAAGGTGCCAATGATACTCACTTGGCTGCCTTGGCAGAATTATCTCAATACTTGATGAAAGACGGCTTTGCTGACAAACTTCGTCAAGTTACATCACCTGATCAAGTTATTGAACTCTTTGATCAAGCTTCAGAGAAAGCTGAGGAACCAGTTCAAACACCTGCAAATGGTTCTGATGACTTTATCGTTGCTGTAACTGCTTGTACAACAGGAATTGCCCACACTTATATGGCTCAAGAAGCTCTTCAAAAAGTGGCTGCTGAAATGGGTGTTGGTATCAAGGTTGAAACTAATGGTGCCAGCGGTGTTGGTAACCAATTGACAGCAGAAGATA
The DNA here is from genome assembly GCF_058200215.1 of Streptococcus sp. SCPM-O-B-15304 (M98). Lineage (NCBI taxonomy): Bacteria > Bacillati > Bacillota > Bacilli > Lactobacillales > Streptococcaceae > Streptococcus > Streptococcus sp. SCPM-O-B-15304 (M98). The sequence continues at coordinate 219,455 of NZ_JBYQGQ010000002.1, forward strand.
TCCGCAAGGCTAAAGCTGTAATTATCGCTGCAGATAAAGCAGTTGATATGGATCGTTTCGATGGTAAACCATTGGTAAATCGTCCAGTAGCTGACGGTATCCGCAAGACAGAAGAGTTAATCAACTTGGCTCTTTCTGGGAATGCTGAAGTTTATCACGCTGCTAATGGAGCAAAAGCTACAACAGCATCTAATGAAAAACAAAGTATCGGTGGTGCCTTCTACAAACACTTGATGAGTGGTGTATCTCAAATGTTGCCATTCGTTATCGGTGGTGGTATCATGATTGCCCTTGCCTTCTTGATTGATGGTGCTATGGGTGTGCCGAATGATAGCCTTGGAAATCTTGGTTCTTACCATGAACTCGCTTCTATGTTCATGAAAATCGGAGGCGCAGCCTTTGGTTTGATGCTTCCAGTATTTGCAGGATATGTTGCTTACTCAATCGCTGAAAAACCAGGTTTGGTAGCAGGTTTCGTTGCTGGAGCTATTGCCAAAGAAGGTTTTGCCTTTGGTAAAATCCCTTACGCTCAAGGTGGTGAAGCAACTTCAGCCCTTGCAGGTGTATCATCAGGTTTCCTAGGATCCCTTGTTGGTGGATTTATCGCTGGTGCTTTGGTGCTTTGGTGCTCTTGGTTAAGAAATACGTGAAGGTTCCACGTTCACTTGAAGGTGCTAAATCAATCCTTCTCTTGCCACTTCTTGGAACAGTCTTGACAGGATTTGTCATGCTAGCTGTTAACATCCCAATGGCAGCAATCAACACTGCTATGAACGACTTCCTTGGCGGTCTTGGAGGCGGTTCAGCTGTCCTTCTTGGTATCGTTCTTGGAGGAATGATGGCTGTCGATATGGGTGGACCTGTCAATAAAGCAGCTTATGTCTTTGGTACTGGTACTCTTGCAGCAACAGTGTCAACAGGTGGTTCAGTAGCCATGGCAGCGGTTATGGCTGGAGGAATGGTTCCACCACTTGCAATCTTTGTCGCAACTCTTCTCTTTAAAGATAAATTCACAAAAGAAGAACGCAACTCAGGTTTGACTAACATCGTTATGGGCTTGTCATTCATCACTGAAGGAGCGATTCCATTTGGTGCGGCTGACCCAGCTCGTGCTATCCCAAGCTTTATCCTTGGTTCAGCAGTGGCAGGTGGACTTGTTGGTCTTGCAGGTATCAAACTGATGGCACCTCACGGAGGAATCTTCGTTATCGCCCTTACAACAAATGCCCTTCTTTACCTTGTCTTTGTCTTGGTAGGAGCACTTGTTAGTGGTGTAGTTTATGGTTACCTTCGTAAACCATTAGAAAAATAATCACAAATAGATTCAAATGACTGAACACGAAAGTGGGCAGTCATTTTTTTGATAATGGAGTTAGGGAGACCGATCTTTAAAGTGATATAATAGAAGTAAATATTAGAGAATTTTTCTTCATCCAAATGATAGAATGCTAAAGTTCTACAAATACCTTAGAGGAGAAAAGTGTCATGAGTGATTCTAGAAAAGAAGAAATCGACAAATTAGTGAAAGAAAATATCCCTCACCAAAATCTTACAAAAGAAGAGTTACAAGAGACCTATGCCAGCTTGCTGGAGGAGAATTTTCCTGATTCTAAACGAATTCATTTTATCGCTGATTTAGGTAGGAGCCCAGAAATTGCCTTTCATTTTGAGCTCATTTACAAAGATTGGGAGGAAGAAACTGACCTGAATTTTGAAGCGAGTTTTGACCAACATGGACAGGAGGGGATAGACTATCTGTTGGAAACTCTCAATCAAGAGGAAGATGAGAGTCAACGCATTTTGATTGTTTATTTCCTAGCGAAAATCCTCTCCAAAGCAAGACATAGAGATTTTTATGCGTTTTCTTGCAAGCAAGTACTTCCTGTTCTGCTCTCTCTTTTACCTAGTTCAGAAGCTTCGAATCGTAGGAAGCTAATCATTGCCCTAGGTTGGATTGGTTCAATAGGTGAAATAGAAATCTTAGGACAACATCTCTTGACTGACAAAGATGCACTTTGTCGTGCCTGGTCTGCCAGTAGTCTAATGCAATTATCTTTTCATCAAGTAAAAAAAGAAATCTTAATGGAAAAAACGAAGGATTTATTTTGTGAAGCAATTACAGAAGAAAAGGACATACAGGCTTGCGCTCTGATGATAGAAGCAGCCCAGGTATTGTTTGGGAAAAAATGGATCCCTACATCTGCTGTAGAGAAGTTGGAAATCGAAAAGATTGAGAAAGCAAGAAAATCAGCAATTAGATTTTTGAAGAAGTAGTGAGACAAGGTTGTTGAAAAATCATATAGAATAGAAAATTCAAAAATATCAACGAAAGATGATTGTGTCTAGTAGATGCAGTCATTTTTTTGATTTCTCTAGATGTTTCTGAAATATGGTATAATAGAAGCATGGCAAACAAAAATACAAGTAAAACAAGACGGAGACCGTCAAAAGCTGAATTAGAAAGAAAGCAAGCTATCCAACGGATGTTAATTTCCTTAGTCATAGCTTTTTGCTTAATGTTCGCTGCTCTGAGATTAGGAGCAGTGGGTCTCACCCTCTATAATCTCATTCGTCTATTAGTAGGAAGTCTGGCCTATCTGGTCATTTTTGTCGTTCTAGTCTATCTTTTTTTCTTCAAATGGATTCGGAAGCAAGAAGGTCTGAACTCAGGTTTTCTTTGCATTTTTTCAGGCTTATTGCTGATTTTTGAAGCTTATCTTGTATGGAAATATGGCTTAGAGCAGTCTGTCTTAAAGGGTACTTTGGCCCAAGTGTTGACAGATTTGACAGGTTTTCGTGTGACTAGCTTTGCTGGAGGAGGGCTTCTAGGTGTTGCCCTTTATATTCCAGTCGCCTTTCTTTTTTCAAATATTGGTACTTACTTTATCGGAGCCATCTTAATCTTGATCGGTGTTCTTCTAGTCAGTCCCTGGTCTGTCTATGACGTTGCTGATTTTCTTGGAGCACGTTTTGCACTTTGGATGGAGCGACGCGAGCTGAAGAAACAAGAACGCTTCATCAAACGGGAAGAAGAAAAAGCGCGTAAGGAGATAGAGGAGCAGGAAAGACTAGAAAAAGAACAAGCAGAGCAAGCCTTGTTGGACATACCTCCTGTTGATATGGAAACTGGCGAGATTTTAGAAGCTCCCCCTGTTCACTTTGATGATTTACCACCTCTTCCAGAGGAAGAATGGGTAGAACCTGAAATTATTCTCCCTCAAGCAGACTATGAAGTTCCTAGCGAAGTTGATACTCCAGAGGAAGCTGAGTTCTTAGATGATGAGGATGTTGAGGTAGATTTTTCTGCTAAAAAAGCCTTGGAATACAAACTTCCAAGCTTGCAACTCTTTGCACCTGATAAGCCCAAAGATCAGTCCAAGGAAAAGAAAATTGTTCGCGAGAATATCAAAATTTTGGAAGAAACCTTTGCGAGTTTCGGTATCAAGGTAACGGTTGAACGTGCTGAGATTGGTCCATCAGTTACCAAGTATGAAGTCAAGCCAGCAGTTGGTGTTCGTGTCAATCGCATTTCCAATCTAGCAGATGACTTGGCTCTGGCTTTGGCTGCGAAAGATGTCCGTATCGAAGCTCCAATTCCAGGGAAATCCTTGGTCGGGATTGAAGTGCCTAACTCTGAAATTGCGACCGTATCTTTCCGAGAACTATGGGAACAGTCCCAAACTAAACCTGAAAATCTGCTAGAAATTCCTCTTGGGAAAGCAGTTAACGGAACAGCTCGTAGTTTCGACCTTGCTAAAATGCCTCACTTACTTGTGGCTGGATCGACAGGTTCTGGTAAATCTGTTGCAGTCAATGGTATTATTGCAAGTATTCTCATGAAGGCTCGACCAGATCAAGTCAAGTTTATGATGGTGGATCCGAAGATGGTTGAGTTGTCAGTCTATAATGATATTCCTCACCTCTTGATTCCAGTTGTGACGAACCCTCGTAAGGCCAGCAAGGCCCTTCAAAAAGTCGTAGATGAGATGGAAAACCGTTATGAACTCTTTGCTAAAATTGGGGTTCGTAATATTGCTGGTTTCAATGCTAAGGTGGAGGAATTCAACGCTCAATCTGAGTACAAACAAGTACCTCTTCCTTTAATTGTCGTGATTGTGGACGAGTTAGCTGACCTTATGATGGTGGCCAGCAAAGAAGTAGAAGATGCCATTATCCGACTCGGACAAAAGGCGCGTGCAGCTGGTATTCACATGATTCTTGCAACCCAACGTCCTTCAGTGGATGTTATTTCTGGTCTGATTAAGGCCAATGTGCCGTCTCGTGTAGCTTTTGCTGTATCTTCTGGAACGGATTCTCGAACTATCTTAGATGAAAATGGTGCTGAGAAACTCCTGGGTCGAGGAGATATGCTCTTTAAACCAATCGATGAAAACCACCCTGTCCGACTGCAAGGCTCCTTTATCTCGGATGATGATGTTGAGCGTATTGTTAGCTTTATCAAGGCTCAGGCGGATGCTGACTATGATGAAAGCTTTGATCCTGGAGAGGTTTCTGAGACAGAAGGTGAGTCTGGCTCAGGAGATGAAAGTGGAGATCCGCTATTTGAAGAAGCTAAGGCTCTGGTCATTGAAACTCAAAAAGCGAGCGCATCCATGATTCAACGTAGATTATCAGTTGGTTTTAACCGAGCAACTCGCTTGATGGAAGAATTAGAGATGGCTGGAGTTATCGGACCTGCAGAAGGAACAAAACCTCGAAAAGTCTTACAACAATAAAAAACGTAAAAATAGTATAAAAATGCATGGAAACTTTATTGAAAAGTTAGTCAAAAATGGTCTAACTTTTTCGATGAAGTTTCCTTTTTTATAGCGATTTCTTTAGAAATAAAGTCATCTGAAAATCGTTTCAGACTTGCCAACTAATTGGATTTTACTTTTACTAGTTTTACCTATTAAAGTATTGATTTTTTAAGCTGTTTTTGATATATTGAATTGGTATAGAAAAAATTATATGTTTATCTAGTAGTGTTTAAAAATTGAGGAGGATATTTTTTTAAAATAAAATGCAAACGCTTACTTGACAAACTGAAAGGAACCAAAAAACAGATGGATAAAGGATTATTTGAAAAACGTTGCAAATACAGTATTCGGAAATTTTCACTAGGGGTTGCTTCTGTTATGATTGGTGCAGCTTTCTTTGGAACTAGCACTGTCCTCGCAGATTCTGCACAAACAGGTTCGACAGCAGATATGCCAACTGATTTGGCGGCAGCTCTTGCCAATGCTAAAGAGGATGATGGGCATGACTTTGAAGCACCAAAACCTGGTGAAGATCAGGGTTCTCCTGAAGTAACTGAAGGACCAAAGACTGAAGAAGAATTGCTGGCAAAAGAAAAAGAAACTGCAACTGCAACAAGCTCAGCAGCTTCAGATACTCTTCCTGAAGAACTACGTGGAAAACTTGATAAGGCTGAAGAAAATGGCCGCACTGCCTCAAAAGAAGAACTAGAAAAAGAAGATAAAAGCTTAGTTCCAGAAGAAGTAGCTAAAACAAAAAATGGGGTATTAAACTACGGTGCAACTGTCGAAATTAAAAGCTCTGCTGGGCTCGGTAGTGGTATTGTTATCGGGGAAAATCTCGTTTTGTCTGTTTCTCATAACTTTATCAAAGATGTTCCAGATGGCAATAATCGTAAGGTAGCTGATAATGTTGAAAGTGATGACGATGTTTATACAATTTCTTACCAAGGCGCTCCAGACGTCAAATTCAGTAAAAATGATGTAAAACACTGGGACCGTGAAGGATTCCTCAAAGGATATAAAAATGACTTGGCAATCGTTAAGCTTCGTACACCTCTTGCAAATGCACCAGTTGAAGTGACTGACAAGCCTGCAACAACTAAGGTAGGAGATAAGGTTCACGTATTTGGATATCCAAAAGGAGAACTTGATCCAATTTTGAATACAACTGTTGAGGATATTAATAATCACGGAGAAGGTGTTCGTGGCATTAGCTATCAAGGAAGTGAACCAGGTGCTAGTGGTGGCGGTATTTTCGATGAAAATGGGAAATTGATTGGTATTCACCAAAATGGTGTATCTGGTAAACGTAGTGGAGGTATTCTCTTCTCACCTGCTCAGCTAGAGTGGATTCAAAACTACATCAAGGGTATTGAAACAACGAAACCAGCTGGTCTAGATGCTCTCGATAAACAAGTTGAGGACAAGGAAGAAAAACCAAAAGAGGATAAACCTAAGGAAGATAAGCCAAAAGCAGAAACACCAGCAGAAAATAAACCTGCTGAAAACAAGCCGGCTGAGAACAAGCCAGCAGAAAATAAACCTGCTGAAAACAAGCCAGCTGAGAATAAACCAGCTGAGAATAAACCGACTGAATCAAAAGAAGTTACTCCAGAATGGAAAACAGTTGAAAATAAAGACCAACAGGGAACAGTAACAATCCGTGAAGAAAATGGAGTTCGTTACAACCAACTAGCTTCAACTGCTCAAAATGACAATGGTAAGAAACCAGCCTTGTTTGAAAAAGATGGTTTGACAGTCGATGCTAATGGAAATGCCACTGTTGATTTGACCTTTAAAGAAGAATCTGAAACAGGTAAATCTCGCTTCGGTGTCTTCATGAAATTCAAAGACACTGATAACAATGTTTTTGTAGGTTACGACCAAGGTGGATGGTTCTGGGAATACAAGTCAAATGGAAGTGGACTTTGGTACCAAGGTGGACGTGTTGCAGCTCCAGTAAATGGTTCTGAGAACCACTTGACCATCAGCCTTAAATCAGATGGACAGCTCAATGCAACTAACAACGATGTCAAACTCTTTGACACAGTTACCTTGCCATCTGCAGTTAATGACAAACTCAAAGATGAGAAGAAAATCGTTCTTAAAGCTGGAACCTATAACAGCAGCGAACGTACCATTGTCAATGTCAAAACTGATGATCAAGAAGGTGTGAAAAACGATCAAGAAGCCGCTGAAAAAGAAAAGGGCGACACAGTAGATGATAGCAATGTCAAATACGACACTATCGAATCTACAGTATTGAAAGCAGTCATCGACCAAGCCTTCCCACGTATTAAAGAGTACGTCCTCAATGGCAACAAGCTTCCAGGTCAAGTGCAACCGATTAATCAAGTTGTGATTAATAAACACGCTGTGACTCCTGAAGTTACCTATAAGAAGGTCAATGCAACGACTGCCGAGTATGAAATGAAACTCCGTGATGAGGAAAACCTCATCAATGCAGATATGACAGTTCGTTTGCAAGTGGTGGACAACCAACTTCACTTTGATGTGACTAAGATTGTCAACCATAACCAAGTTACACCAGGACAAAAGATTGATGACGAACGTAAATTACTTTCTTCAATCAGCTTCCTAGGAAATGCCTTGGTATCTGTTTCAAGCGACCAAGCGGGAGCTAAGTTTGATGGGGCAACCATGTCAAACAATACTCACGTCAGTGGTGATGACCATATCGAAGTAACAAATCCAATGAAAGAATTAGCCAAAGGCTACATGTACGGATTTGTTTCAACAGACAAACTTGCAGCAGGTGTATGGAGTAACTCACAAAATAGCTACGGTGGTGGTTCTTACGACTGGACACGTTTGACAGCTTATAAGAATACGATTGGCAATGCTAACTACGTGGAAATTCATAGCTCTGAATGGCAATGGGAAAAAGCGCACAATGGAGTTGTCTTCCCAGCATACACTCAAGAACTTCCAAGTGCAAAAGTTGTCATCACTGAAGATGCCAATGCTGACCATAAGGTTGACTGGCAAGATGGTGCGATTGCTTACCGTAGCATCATGAACAACCCTCAAGGTTGGGAAAAAGTTAAAGACATTACTGCTTACCGTATCGCTATGAACTTTGGTTCACAAGCGCAAAACCCATTCCTCATGACCTTGGATGGTATCAAGAAGATCAACCTCCATACCGATGGTCTTGGCCAAGGTGTACTGCTTAAGGGATACGGAAGTGAAGGACATGACTCTGGACACTTGAACTATGCGGACATCGGTAAACGTATCGGTGGTGTTGAAGACTTTAAGACTCTTATTGAGAAAGCTAAGAAATATGGTGCCCACCTCGGTATCCACGTCAACGCTTCAGAAACTTATCCAGAGTCTAAATACTTTAATGAAGATATTCTTCGTAAAAATGCAGATGGTAGCTATAGCTACGGTTGGAACTGGCTTGACCAAGGTATCAACATTGATGCTGGTTATGACCTCGCTCATGGGCGTCTAGCTCGTTGGGAAGAGTTGAAGAAAGAGTTGGGTGAAGGTCTAGACTTCATCTACGTCGACGTATGGGGTAACGGTCAATCAGGTGACAACGGTGCCTGGGCAACTCACGTTATTGCGAAAGAAATTAACAAACAAGGTTGGCGCTTTGCTATTGAGTGGGGCCATGGTGGTGAATATGATTCTACCTTCCAACACTGGGCAGCTGACTTGACCTACGGTGGCTATACAAATAAAGGTATTAACAGTGCCATCACTCGCTTTATCCGTAACCACCAAAAAGATTCTTGGGTTGGTGACTACAGAAGTTATGGTGGTGCAGCTGACTACCCACTTCTAGGCGGTTATAGCATGAAGGACTTTGAAGGATGGCAAGGACGAAGTGACTATAACGGTTATGTAACAAACTTGTTTGCTCATGACGTTATGACTAAGTACTTCCAACACTTCACAGTAAGCAAATGGGAAGATGGCAAACCAGTAACCATGACTGACAATGGTAGTACCTATAAATGGACTCCAGAAATGAAAGTCGAGTTGGTCGATGCTGCAAATAACAAGGTTGTTGTAACTCGTAAATCTAATGATGTCAACAGTCCACAATATCGTGAACGAATTGTTACGCTTAACGATCGTGTGATTCAAGATGGTTCAGCCTACTTGACACCTTGGAACTGGGATGCAAATGGTAATAAGCTTGAAAGTGACAAGGAAAAAATGTACTACTTCAATACTGAAGCAGGTGCAACAACTTGGACACTTCCTAGCGACTGGGCAAATGGTAAGGTTTACCTTTATAAGCTAACTGACCAAGGTAAAACTGAGGAAAAAGAAGTTGCCGTGAAAGATGGTAAGATTACCCTTGACCTCACTGCAAATCAGCCATATGTTCTCTATCGTTCTAAACAAACAAATCCTGAAATGTCATGGAGTGAAGGAATGCATATCTATGACCAAGGATTTAACAGTGAATCTTTGGATCATTGGAAGATTTCGGGAGATGCTTCTAAGGCTGAAATCGTGAAGTCTCAAGGTGCAAACCAAATGCTCCGCATCCAAGGCAACAAAGAAAAAGTTAGTCTCACTCAAAAATTGACTGGCTTGAAGCCAAATACTAAATATGCAGTCTATGTCGGTGTAGACAACCGTAGTAATGCTAAAGCAAGTATTACCGTTAATACTGGTGAAAAAGAAGTAACCAACTACACCAACAAGTCACTCGCCCTCAACTATGTAAAAGCCTATGCTCACAATACTCGTCGAAGCAATGCAACAGTTGATAACACAAGTTATTTCCAAAACATGTATGCTTTCTTCACAACAGGTTCAGATGTATCAAATGTAACCTTGACCTTGAGTCGTGAAGCAGGCGATGAAGCAACTTACTTCGATGAAATTCGTACCTTTGAAAATGAATCAAATATGTACGGTGACGGTCACGATACTGCAACAGGCGTCTTCAAACAAGACTTTGAAAATGTCGGACAAGGTATCTTCCCATTTGTCATCGGTGGTATCGAAGGCGTTGAAGACAACCGTACTCACTTGTCTGAAAAACATGGACCATACACACAACGTGATTGGAATGGCAAGAAAGTTGATGACGTTATCGAAGGAAATTGGTCACTCAAGACAAATGGACTTGTAAGTCGTCGTAACTTGGTTTACCAAACAATTCCACAAAACTTCCGCTTTGAAGCAGGCAAGACCTACCGTATTACATTTGACTATGAAGCTGGATCTGACAATACTTACGCCTTTGTAGTCGGTAAGGGAGAATTCCAATCTGGACAAGCAAGTAATTTGGAAATGCATGAATTGCCAAATACTTGGACAGATTCTAAGAAAGCGAAACGTGCAACCTTCCTAGTAACAGGTGCGGAAACTGGCGATACATGGGTAGGTATCTACTCTACAGGCAATGCAAGCAACACTCGCGGAGACTCAGGTGGTAATGCTAACTTCCGTGGCTACAATGACTTCATCATGGACAGACTTCAAATCGAAGAAATTGTCTTGACTGGTAAGATGATGACAGAAAATGCTGTCAAGAACTATCTTCCAACTGTTGCGATGACTAACTACACTAAAGAAACAATGGATGCTTTGAAAGAAGCTGTCTTCAACCTCAGTCAAGCAGATGATGATATCAGTGTAGAAGAAGCTAAGTCTGAAATTGCTAAGGTCAATGCTCTTAAAGACGCTTTAGTGATGAAGAAAACAGCTCTTGTAGCAGATGACTTTGCAAGTCTTACAGCTCCTGCTCAGGCTGGTGAAGGTCTTGAAAATGCCTTTGATGGCAACGTTTCTAGCCTATGGCATACATCATGGAGCGGAGGAGATGTTGGTAAACCTGCAACTATGGTCTTGAAGGAACCAACTGAAATTACTGGCTTCCGTTACGTTCCACGTGGTTCAGGATCAAATGGTAACTTGAGAGATGTCACTCTTGTGGTTACTGATGAAACAGGTAAGGAACATACCTTCAATGCAACCAATTGGGCTAACAATAATAAACCAAAAGATATTGACTTTGGTAAGACTATCAAGGCTAAAAAGATTGTTCTAACTGGAACAAGAACCTACGGTGATACAGAAAACCAATATCAATCAGCTGCAGAATTGATCTTCGCTCGTCCACAGGTTGCTGAAACTGGTCTTGACACTACAGCCTATGAAGCAGCCTTGGCAAAAGCTCAAAAATTGACTGATAAAAGTAATCAAGAGGAAGTAGCAAGTGTTGTTGCCAGCATGAAATTTGCAACAGATAATCATCTCTTAACAAATAGAATGCTTGAATTCTTTGCAAATTATCTCGACCAATTGAAAGACCAAACACCTACTCCAACTCCAGATCCAGAACCAACTCCAGAACCTAAACCTGAAGCTCCAACTTCAAGCAAGGGTGACGAAGCTGCGCCAGTTGTTGACCTTCCAGAATTCACAGGTGGTGTAAATGGTGTTGAAGCCGCAATCCATGAAGTACCAGAGTTTACTGGAGGTGTGAATGCAGCTGAAGCCGCTGTTCATGAAGTTCCAGAATACAATGAAGTTGAGGGAACCGCAGGAAATGAAGTAGCTATCCACGAAGTACCAGAATTTACTGGAGGTGTAAATGGAGCTGAAGCCGCTGTCCATGAAGTACCAGAGTATACAGGTGCGATTGGAACAGCAGGTGATCAAGCCGCACCTACTGTAGAAAAACCAACTGAAGGTGTTCGTGTCTTGTCAGATAAGACTACAGGAGTTGTAGTTGCAGGACTAGCAAGAGATTTGGCTACAGATCTTAATCTTAAAGTTCAAAAAGTAACAGACCAAAGTCTACAAGGTGTGAAATTTGATGCTTATGCTCTTCATTTAGTTGATAAAGATAAGCATGAGGTTCAAGCGAAGGGTGTAGTGCTTGTTCGACTTCCAGTTTCTAGTGAAGTAGCTGGAGTATACTACACTGCATCAGGTGAGGCAGTAAGCTTTACAAATGGTCAAGGTACAGTTGAGTTTACAACTAGTCAGCTAGGACATTTTGCAGTAGTTTATAAACAAGTTTCTAAACCACAAACGCCATCAGTAGGAGAACCAGGTCATAAACCACAAACTCCATTAACTGAGGAACCTGGAAGTCAAGTACAGACTCCATCAACAGAGAAACTGGATCATAAACCACAGGATGCAGCAGTACAAAAACTCGATCAGAAATCAGATGATACTGCTAAACCAGAAATGAAGGAAGTAGCAGCTAAACAAGAAGCGAAGGATAAACTTCCAGAAACTGGTACTAGCAAGTCAGATCATCTCTTCTTCCTTGCCAGCCTCAGTCTAGCAATGTCTGCTCTATTTCTTGCAAAGAGAAAAGAAGATTAAAAAATAAAAAGTTTTCAATAAAAGAGAGCTTAAAACTCCACAATCACTGTAGTGGAGAAAAAGAAAACCCAGAGAGGACCCTCTAGGTCCTCTCTTTTTCTAAAGGGGAATGATAGCGCTTACTCCTTGTGAGCGTATGAAAGGAAATAGGAAAAAATGGGAAAACATTTTTTTGAGAAACGGTGTCATTACAGTATACGTAAATTTACAATCGGCGCAGCTTCTGTTATGATTGGTGCCAGTATCTTTGGAACTGGTATGGTTCAAGCTGCTGAAACAGAAGGACCTGCAGAGACAGAAGGTACGGTAACACAGGCTCAGCCTCTGGATAAACTGCCAGCAGATATAGCAGCAGCTATTGAAAAAGCAGAAGCAAGTGCTGGAACTGTAGATGAACAACCTGCAGGGTCAGAAACTGGGGCAACTGCAGCTGAAACAACTACTCCAAAACCAACTGAAACTCCTGCTCCTAAGGAAGAAGTAGCTTCAAAACCAGCTACAAATCCAAAAGAGGAAGCAGCTTCTGAAGCGAAACCAGCTGCAAGTCCTGCGACTAAAGATGTAGTAGATACACCAGATGTCAATCATTTAGAAAAAGCTTCTGCTACAGCATCAAACCATGAAGCCAACACACAATACACAGCAGAAAAGGCGATTGACGGAAAACCTGATACTCGTTGGGCTACTGACCAAAACGTTGAGAAACCAACAATCGAATTTACTCTTGAAAAGACAACAGTGATTAAGCATGTTGAGATTGATTGGGACCGCCGCGTTCGTGGTGAACAAAATGATCCTAATATCAAGTCATGGAACCTCTATTACGCCGGCCAGGATGATGTGAATGGTTCAGGAGTTAAAGAATGGAAGTTGGCTTATCAAAGAACAGGGAATCCTCTTCTTGATGAAAAAATTGACTTGAAAGAAGCTATCCAAGCCAAATACCTTAAACTTGAAATTACAGACTATCAAGCTGGTACAATGAATTGGAAAAATGTTGGGATTCAAGAAATTCGTGCCTACTCAAACATTCCAGACGCTAGCAAACCAACAGATATTCGCCAAGTGACAGAATTAGCTGTTGCTGAAGATGGAAAATCTCTTATCTTGCCTAAATTACCAGGTCAAGTCAGCTTGATTGGTAGCAACAAACAGGGTGTTGTTGACCTAAATAACAAAATCTATAAACCCTTAACAGATCAAACTGTTAAGGTCATGGTCCAACAAGTCAAGGATACTCATACCTTCACAAAAGAATTTGAAGTCCTTATTAAAGGCTTACATGCAGACGAAGGCGTTGGCACTAAACCAGCAGTTGCTCCAGCAGTTCAACAATGGTATGGAACTGAAGGAAAAACTTCTATTACAGCTGATACTGTGATTTCAGTTGGCGATTCTGGATTTGGTCAAGAAGCTAAATTCTATCAGACTGACCTTGAAAGTCGTGGGCTAGAAATCGCTACAGGTGATCAAACAGCTCAAAAACGGATTGAATTTAAAAAGGTTGAAGATAAGGGTTATGGTAAAGAAGGCTATGGTATCACTGTAAAAGATGGTGTTATTACTGTAGAAGCTGCAACCAACGCAGGAGCCTTTTACGCAACTCGTACTCTTCTACAAATGGGCGAAAATGATTTGCAAAACGGAGAAATCCGTGACTTCCCAAGCTTTAGCCACCGTGGCTTTATGCTAGACACAGGTCGTAAGTTTATTCCTTATGATACGCTTGTAGACATCATGCTCAACATGGCTTACTACAAGATGAACGATCTTCAGTTGCACTTGAATGATAACTATATCTTCTTAAAAGATCACTTGGCTGGTAAAAATCTTTCTCAAGATGAAGAACTAGACTATGTCCTCAAAAAAGCTAAGACAGGCTTCCGTGTAGAGACTGATGTTGTTGGTAAAAATGGTGAAAAATTAACATCTGACGAGCATTACACTAAGGAAGAAATGCAAGAAATCATCAAGTTGGCCAAAGCTTTACATATCAATCTTGTTCCTGAAATTGACACACCAGGTCACGCCCTTTCATTTGTTAAAGTTCGTCCAGACTTGATGTATAAAGGTCAGCTTAGTGCGAGAAAACATAATGTAGAGCGTGTGGCTATGCTAGATTTGGATAACAAGTACGAAGAAACTCTTGCTTTTGTCAAATCAGTCTATGATAAATTGCTCGATGGTGAAGACGCACCTCTCCATGGCGTATCTACAGTTCATATCGGTACAGATGAATATTATGGAAATCCAGAAAGCTATCGTCGCTATGTCAACGATATGATCCAGTACATCAAAGGCAAAGGTTTGACACCGCGTATTTGGGGTTCCCTCAGTGCCAAACAAGGAACTACACCTGTAGATTGGAAAGATGTAGAAGTTGATATCTGGAGTATTGGTTGGCAACGTCCAGCGGCTGCAATTGCTCAAGGTGCTAAGATTATCAATATCACAGATATTCCAACCTATAGTGTTCCAAGTGGTAGCAATAGTCAAGGTGGATATGGAGATTATGCAAACTATGAAACACAATACAATCGCTGGACACCAAATGACTTCTCAACAGGTGGAGGACCACGCTTAGAAGCCTCTAATCCAAATATCCTTGGTGGTGGTCATGCAGTATGGAATGATAATATTGACCTCCATGAAACTGGACTCACTTCTTATGATATCTTTAAACGCTTCTTCAAGAGTATGCAATCAACTGCAGAACGCACTTGGGGTTCAGACCGTGCAGCCAAGACCTATGCAGAACGTGTTCAACCAGCAAGTGTTTATGCACCTCAATCTAATCCAGATAAGACCGTAGCTGAAGAAGACTTGTTCAAGATTAATCCTGAGACTGTCAAAGATTATCTTGCTAAGAAAGTACAGAAGACTGAAGCAGGTTTGAATTTCGAAAAAGATAGCACTATCGAAGGCCTAGTTGGTGATGCTGGACCAAGTCATGTCTTGAAATTGGATGTGACAGTGACTGGTGATGGCGAGCAAACCTTCTCAACAAGCGGAAACAATCAACTCTATCTTGCGGACAAAGATGGCTACCTTGCCTATACTTTTGAACAATTCCATATTCAATTTAACAAGAAACTTGAAAAGAACAAACGTTATCAAATTTCTGTCGTAACCAAACCTCAAGTGACTGAAGTTTATGTGGACGGTGAAAAGGTTGAACGGATTGCAAATCCAGCTAATCCACGTTTGGCTCATAATAGCTTAGTCTTACCACTTGAAACAATTGGTGGCTTCAAAGGAATCTTGCATAGTGCTGAGTTGTCAAATGAAGCATTTGTAAACCCACGTTTGATTCCAAATGATCATTTTACAGTTTCTGCAACAAGTCAAGAATTACCAGGAACCAATGCAGAAGGTCCAGTCGAAAAAGCCTTTGACAATGATCCAAATACCTTCTGGCATTCAAAATGGTCTGGTCATCAGGCTCCATTTACAGTGGCAATGAACTTGAAAGCAGCTGAAACAGTTAATGGTTTGACTTATCTTCCACGTCCAGGTGGAGGCAACGGTGTTGTGACATCTTATGAAATCTATGCTCAAAAAGATGGTCAAATGGTTAAAGTTGCTTCAGGAAATTGGGAAAACAATGCCAAAGAGAAAACAGTTAACTTTGATGCCATTGAAACCGATAAGGTAGAATTTAAAGTTCTAGCTGGTGCTGCAGGATTTGGTAGTGCTGCAGAAATTCAACTTCTGAAACCAGTTTCTACTAACAAGGTGGAAGAGCCAGTTAGTCCAGAGAAACCTGTGACACCAGAAAAACCTGAAACTCCAGAAAAACCTGTGACACCAGAAAAACCTAAAGTTGAGGAAATGGGCGATGGTACAACTGAACTTGCTGATAGCTTTGTAGCTACGAAACCTACAAGTGACGAAGCAGTTGCCGCAGCAGCCCAAAGTCAGGATTATCTCAAGAAAGAGTACAAGGTCTTCCCAACACCACAAAAAGTAACTTACGATGAAGGTGTTACGAAACTCCATAAACAAGTCAATCTTGTCATGGGTGATCAATTAGATATCTATACTCGTAATCGCTTGAAGAGTGTCCTACAAGATCATCAAATCTCATACACAAGCAGTCAAACAGCAGTGGCAGGTGCTACCAACATTTACCTTGGGGTTCATGGTCAAAATTCACAGGCTGAAAAAGAAGTGTCTGGCATTTCTCAAGGACTCTTTGATAAGATTGATGCCTATGCCTTGTCAATCAAGAACAATACAATCTCTATCGTCGGTAAGGATACAGATGCTGTCTTCTACGGTTTGACAACTCTCAAACACATGCTTAATGAAAGTGAAGCTCCAGTCTTGCGTAATGTAACAGTTGAAGACTTCGCTGAAATTAAGAACCGTGGCTTTATCGAAGGATACTATGGTAACCCTTGGAGCAATGCTGATCGTGCTGAGTTGATGCGTTATGGTGGTGACTTGAAGTTGACTCAATACTTCTTTGCACCAAAAGATGATCCATACCACAACAAGAAATGGCGTGAACTTTATCCAGAAGAAAAATTAGCAGAAATCCGTGAATTGGCGCGTGTCGGAAACCAAAACAAGACTCGTTATGTTTGGACCATTCACCCATTCATGAACAACCGTATCCGTTTTGGCAACGATGCTGACTACCAAAAAGACCTTGAAACAATTAAAGCTAAATTCACTCAATTGATGGATGTCGGTGTTCGTGAGTTCGGTATCCTAGCTGATGACGCTCCAAGTCCAGTTGGTGGCTACAATAGCTACAACCGCTTGATGAAGGACATGACAGACTGGTTGACTGAAAAACAAGCAACTTATGTTGGTCTTCGTAAGGAAATGATCTTCGTTCCAGGTCAATATTGGGGTAATGGACGTGAAGATGAGTTGAAATCTCTAAATGAAAACCTTCCAACTTCAACTTCTATGACCCTTACTGGTGGTAAGATTTGGGGTGAAGTGTCTGAAAGCTTCCTCTCTAACCTTAAGAATAACCTGACTGCAGGAGGTAAGACCTACCGACCAGTTTCTCTATGGGTAAACTGGCCTGTTACAGATAACTCTAAACAACACTTGATTTTGGGTGGCGGTGAGAAATTCCTTCATCCAAATGTAGATCCAAGTCTCCTTTCAGGTATCATGTTGAACCCAATGCAACAATCTGAGCCTTCTAAGATTGCCCTCTTCTCAGCAGCCCAATATGCATGGAAACAATGGAAATCAGAAGAAGAAGCTAAGAGAGTGAATGACATCGCCTTCAACTTTGTTGAAAACGGTAAGTTTACAGATAGTGAAACATCTCTTGCCTTCCGTGAACTTGGTAAACACATGATCAACCAAAACATGGATGGTCGTGTTGTGAAGTTGGAAGAGTCTGTTGAACTTGCACCGAAATTGGATGCCTTTATGTCTAAGTTGAAAGCTGGTCAAGATGTCGGTGCAGAGCGTGAAGGCTTGCGTGCAGAATTTGCTAAACTAAAAGCAGCAGCTCAACTTTATAAAGCATCTGGTGATGAAAAGATGCGTGCTCAAATCCACTACTGGTTGGATAATACCATTGACCAAATGGACGCATTGAGTGCTCTCCTTGATGGTACAGAAGCTATCGAAAAGAACGATTCTGCAAAACTTTGGGATAGTTACTATAAGGGATTAAAACTTTATGAACAGTCTCAAACTTATACCTTCCATTATGTAGACCATGATGAAAGAGCTGAGTTGGGTGTTCAACATATCCGTCCATTCTTGCTTGGACTTCGTGAAATCCTCGCAACAGAAGTTCAAAAAGCCTTGCATCCTGACCAAGTCATTAGTACCTTTATCACAAACCGTACAGGTGTCGAAGGTGGACTTGCTGAAGTGACTGACGGAGATTTAGGAACACATGCCCTTATCAAGTCACCAAATAGCATTCAAACTGGTGACTACATTGGCTTGAAATTTAATAAGGCTGTTTCAGTTCAAAACTTGACCTTTGCAATGGGAACTCAAGCAAATCCTCGTGATACCTTCAACAACGCTAAAGTTGAGTATCTCAATGAAAATGATGAGTGGGTAACCCTTTCAGAACCAAGCTACACTGGTAATGAACCACTGCTTAAATTTGAAAACCTCAACATCAACGCCAAAGCTGTTCGTATGATTGCGACTTCAGATCGTGGAAATACTTGGTTTGCTGTACGAGAAATTGCTGTTAACCGCCCTGTAGAAGTTACTCGTGCTAAACAGTCAGCCACTGTGACTATCAGTCCAAATCTTATGTACAAGTACAACACAACAGTTGGTCAGATTACAGACGGACGTGATAATACTGAAGCCATGCTTGCAAATGCTGATAGAACAGACACAACTCCAGTCAATGGTTGGGTACAACTTGACTTGGGTGAAGTCAAACCTGTGACTAAGGTTCGTTTGGTTCAAGGATCAGGAGATAAATTGGCAGAAGGTGTTCTTGAATATTCTGCAGATGGTAGCTCATGGCAAGAGTTGGATCGCTTGACTGGCGAACAAACAAAAGAAATCGAAACTCCAATTTCAGCTCGCTACGTTCGTGTTCGCAATACTAAGAACATCAACCTATGGTGGCGTATCGCTGACTTCTCAGTTGAAACACGTGCAGGCAATAGCGAATTGACTGATACAAACGTTGAGAGCTTGAAGTCAACTCCAGTTTATGACAGCCTAGGCCGTTATGACCTTCAAATTCCAAGCGGAACTAAGCTTCCAGCTCATAGCTACTTGGGTATGAAACTTGATCGTCTACACCAAGCTGAAAGCATTCAAGCACTTGGTACAGAAAATCCATCTCTCAACTTGGAATACTCTCCAAATGCCCAAGAATGGTATCCAGCTGATCAAGTGACTGATAAGTCCTTGGTACGTTATGTTCGTTTGGTTAATAAGACTGACCAAGAACAAGCAGTGACAGCAACTTCTCTACTTGTTCAGACAAAAGAAGTTCAGCCAACCACACTTGATTCTACATCAATGGGAATCCACCAAACATACGGTAGAAACGACGTTCGTAAGATCAAGAACTTGGATCAGTTGTTTGACGGTGTCTACAATAACTTTGTAGAGTTCTCAGACTATGCTCGTAAAGACGGTCATATTACCTTGAAACTTGGTAGCGAACGTGATATTAAGAAGATTAGAGCTTACATCCAAGACGGCACTCAAAACTATCTCCGTGATGGTAAGATTCAAGTCAGTCAAGATGGCAAGACTTGGACGGATGTTGTGACAGTTGGTGACGGTGTTGCTAATGAAACACGTGATGACTCCTTGACAGATGGCTGGACACATGATTCTAAGATGCCAGGAAATCGCTATATCGAGGGTGAACTTTCAAGCCCAGTTAAAGCTAACTATCTCCGTGTTCTATTTACAGCAGACTATGATGCTCGTTTTGTAGGATTCACTGAGTTGGTGATCAATGATGGCGAATTCGTGAAACCAATCAATGACCCAACTGTAGAAGGAAACAGCGGTGAAAGCCAAGGCAACCTTTACACTAACCTTGTAGATGGCAAAGTATTGACAAGCTACAAGGCTGAGAAAGAACAAGGTGAGCTTGTCTACCACTTGTCAGAACCAACAGACGCAAACCATATCCGACTTGTTTCAAGTATTCCTCAAGGAGTGAAAGCTCGTGTGCTTGCTCGTACTCTGAAAGAAGATAAAGCAGATGCTTGGTCAGAACTAGGTGAAATTACCTCAAGCTTCCAAACATTTGCAGTGAGAGAAAAAGCGCCATTGTTAGATGTCAAAGTTGTTTGGGAAGGTGGCAAACCTGAGTTTTACGAAATGACGACCTTCCACCAAGAGCTTCCAGAAGAACCAGAGAAACCAGCTTTAACTACAAGCAAGGGTGATGAAGCAGCACCAGTAGTAGAAGTCCCAGAATTTACTGGTGGCGTAAATGGTGTTGAAGCAGCTGTTCATGAAGTTCCAGAATATACTGAAGCTATTGGCACAGCAGGTGAAGAAGCAGCACCAGTAGTAGAAGTCCCAGAATTCACAGGCGGCGTGAATGGTGTCGAAGCGGCTATCCATGAAGTTCCAGAGTATACTGAAGCTACGGCAGAAGCAGACAAGCTTCCAGCACCAGTAGTAGAAGTCCCAGAATTCACAGGTGGTGTAAATGGCACTGAAGCAGCTGTCCACGAAGTCCCAGAATATACTGGTGGGGTGAATGGTGTCGAAGCAGCTGTCCATGAAGTCCCAGAGTTCACTGGTCACGTAAATGGATCAGAAGGAACTACTCACGAAGTTCCAGAATTTACTGGAAGTGTGAATGGTTCAGCCCCAACTACACGTGAAACTCCAGCATACACAGATGAGCAGTCTCTTGTAGCTCTTGCTATGTCACAAGATAAGACCTACCAAGCACCTGCAAGTCATCCATACAAGCTCCCAGAGACAGGTACTAAAGAAAATGCTGGCCTTGCAGCCGTTGGTGTTGTAGGTGCACTTCTTGGTATGTTTGCTATGGGAAAGAAAAAAGACGACGAATAAGATGATGTAAAAGCATCTAATACTCAATGAAAATCAAAGAGCAAACTAGGAAACTAGCCGCAGGTTGCTCAAAACACTGTTTTGAGGTTGTGGATAGAACTGACGAAGTCAGTAACAAAAATATACGGCAAGGCGACGTTGACGCGGTTTGAATTTGATTTTCGAAGAGTATAAGTCATAGAGATTGGATCAAGAGACTAATCTCGAATATAAAAAGCGGACAAAACTAGTTTTCTGATAAACAGAATCTGGTCTTGTTCGCTTTTTCTTCAAGTGAGGAAGCTGATGGTCATTGAAGTCCTTAAGCCGCAAACCAATTACTACCATTTAGGATGTTTTGATGACAATTTAAGAAAGAGCAATCTATTCCTAGAAATAAATGCTAAACTATGATTGTTCCTAAACATGATTTAGTAGATCGGTGGTCTGGTTCAACCCTAAAAGAATAGAGCTGATCTTACAAGTTAATCAGAAGAGTATTATTGAATTGGATTTAGAGATAGTTAGTAGAAAAAAGAAAATCTGAAATTTGATGCTCTTATGTGAGCAAGACTAAGAAGTTATTCTATTCATTCCTTTATTTGTAGAAAGCTTTGGGGAGTATCTATGAAATTTAATAAATATGCCTATCCCTTAGCGCAAGCCTGTTTGGGTTTGTATTTATTCGCTAATGGAGGTAGTTTGATCAATTTAGATATTGGGGTTATCCTTGTCTTACTATCCCTGATCAAGGGAGTAGAAATCTATAAAGAGGAAAGAAAACACAGATGAGCATCGTTAGTAAGTGGAGATGCTGGAGTTCAGGAAAGAAGAGGTAGTGGTTTGCAAAAGTTGAAAAATAGTTTAAAATTTGTAGGAATGATTTTACTGATTATAAATGTAAATACATTTCCCATGAGAATGCTGGCTCTCGAAGACTCTAGTTCTCTATCCTTAAAGTGGACGACTAGTATTGGGTATTTGGTACTTGCTACTTTCTTGCTAGTTGCTGTTTGGCGACAATATAAAAAGAAAATTCCAGACCAGCAGAAGACTCTCAAATTTACCTGGAAGGATTTTGGAATAGCCCTTTTATTTTATGTGGCTACTCGACTAGTAGCGATTGTAGGTACTCTCCTGATCCAAGTGGTTACTGGAAATCCAACATCTGCTAACGATGCTGCCTTGCTGGCTACAAGTGAGCAGATCACTCGAGTTTTTCCTCTGTTTTTCATCGCCTTTCATTTTGCAATTGGTATATTTGCTCCAATCATGGAAGAATTAGTATTTAGAGGATTCTTCAGCCACTATTTTTTTAAAGATGATCAAAAGTGGTTGAAATTGCTAATAAGTTCTGCGATTTTTGGCTATCTGCATATGTTTTATCCGATAGAGTTTGTAACTTATTTTTTACTGGGAGTGATATTTTACTTAGCCTATGCTCGTAGAGGGAATATCCTTGATTCCATAGCTGTTCATTTGCTAAATAACGGAGTTCTAGTACTGGTATCTATTTTAAACTATCTATTTTTAGTTTTTAGCTAATACTCTTCGAAAATCAAATTCAAACCACGTCAGCGTCGCCTTGCCGTACTCAAGTACAGCCTGTGGCTAGCTTCCTAGTTTGCTCTTTGATTTTCATTTAGTATAAAATATATTCAAAAAATGA